>ANAW01000041.1:0-21457 GCA_000340945.1 Nocardiopsis synnemataformans DSM 44143
GCAACCTCCTCAACACCCTCAGGACGCTTCGGTCGTAGCCGTCCCGGGTACCTCGAAAATGCCGAGGCACCCGGGACAACCCGAAGGGGCAGCACATGAGGTGGCGTAAATCCAGTTACTCCGGCGGCGGTGGCGGTAACTGCGTGGAAGTCGCCGAAGGCTGGACCGAGACCCGGGTCCGCGACACCCAAAACCGCGAACACGGCCACCTCGCCTTCACCACCCCCGAGTGGACCAACCTCCTCAACACCATCAAGGCCCGCCAGCGGTAAGCGCCACTCACCAACAGGGCACGGAACCGCCCAGGCTCAGCCCAGTCCCACGACCGCAGCCCGCAGCGGAGTCCGACAACACCCCCATGGGATGATCCCGTCCACCATGTGTACGGAATTGTCTGTGGAGGTTGGCGATGTTCGCGTTACCCCTGGATGTGGACGGCGCGGAACTGCGCCCGCTCGAACCCCGGCACGCCGAGGAGTTCCTGGCCAACATCGACCGGGGACGCGAGTTCATCGGACGCTACATCGCGCTCCCGGACGTCATCGTGGACCTGGAGTCGAGCCGGTCCTACCTGCGTTCGTACGCGGAGAAGGCCGCCACCGACACCGGAGCCATCTACGGCATCTGGTCGGGTGAGCGGCTGCTCGGCGGCGTCCTCTTCCGAACCATGGACCTCGCGCACGGCACCGCCGAGGCGGGCTGCTGGCTGGAACCGTCAGCCGCGGGACGCGGGCTGGTGACCAGGGCCGCGCGGCAGATCATCGACTGGGCCGTCGAGGAACGGGGCATCCACCGCGTGGAGTGGCACGCCTCGTCAGCGAACAAGGCCAGCATCGCCGTGGCCCGGCGGCTCGGGATGGTCCGGGACGGCGTACTGCGTGAGAGCTACGTCTACCGGGGCGAGCGCCACGACATGGAGGTCTGGTCGGTACTCGCCCCGGAGTGGCGCGCACAGCGCCACTCCTCCTGACGGCCGCACCCGAGACGACTCGGAGGCGGTTCGGAGACAGCTCAGACGCAGCACATCACCTGGCCGCCAACGCGCGGACCACCGAGACGCGGACGGACCTGGCGACCCGGCGACCAGGCGACCCAGGTGCGCGGGTCGCACGCCGTCAACGGATGTCGCGACGGTCCAGAACGGCGGAGGCCCCGGCGGTCAGCACCGCCGTGAGGCCGAGGGAGACCGCCACGACGACGGCCACGAGGCCGGTGGTGACGGTCCCGGTGTCCGCGAACATCCCGGTGCCCAACTGGGTCGCCCGGCTGAGCAGCCCGTACGGGAGCGTCACCGCCACGGGTTCGAGCCGGAGCATCAGCAGCAGAACTCCCACGGTCGCCCCCAGCAGCGCCACGGCCACGGGGGCGGCGAAGGACCTCATGAGCATCGACAGTCCGGACTGGAGCGCCGCCACGGGCAGACACGCCAGCACGATGACGACGCTGACCAGGAGGTACCGGGGCGGCAGCGTCCCGGGCAGCGCGAACACCATCTTGCCGACGACGATGACGCCCGCCACCAGCGCCGTCTGCATCGCCGCCGCGAGCACGGCGAGCACGGCCGTCTTGCCGACGACCACGTGGAAGCTCGACACCTTCCGGCCCATCAGCGCGTTCCAGTTGCTGCCCTGGTGCTCGACCCGCCACACCAGCGAGGCCAGCACGGCCACGCCGACGGCCAGGGGGAACAGACCGTAGAAGACCACCACCCGCAACCACAGCGTGTGCCAGTCGTCTTCGAGCGGCTGACCGGAGACGACCGTGTTGGCCGCTCCGGTGAGCACGGCCAGCAGCGGCAGGAGCACCACCACGACCCAGCTCAGGGAACGCTTCAGCTTGAGGAACTCGGCGCGGACCGAACCCATGGCTCAGGCCTCCTGACGGTCGAACAGGCGGGTGACGAGCATGAACAGAGCGCCGCCCACCACTCCGAGGGCGACCACGCTCAGATACGAGGGCTCCAGCGAGACCATTTCGGACTCGCGGGCGTCGACGGGCGTGACCAGCGCGTAGTACCCCCACGGAGGGAGGAGGTGAGCCAGCCATGCGGGTGCCCCCGTGCTGGTCAGGGCCACGAACACGCCCAAGACCCCGACGCCCAGGCCCACCAGCTGATTGCCGATGCGCGCCGACAGCAGGAGGTGGAACGCGAGGAGCACCAGGTTCACGACCACGGCCGCGGCGGTGTAGCCGAGCCACTGCCCGGCCGGGAAGGCCACCGTGACGCCCAGCAGCAGGCCGACCGCGACCACCAGGCCGCTCTGGACCAGGGTGGCCGCCACCACGACCGCGCCGGTGGCCGCGAACTTGGCCCGGCACAGGTGCCCGGGGGTCAGTCCCGAGGTCTGGGAGAGCAGCCAGCCGTTCCCCTGGTGCTCGATGTCCACCTGTCGGCTGGCCAGCACCGCCAGCAGGATGGGCGAGACCAGCGGCACGGCCAGCGCCATGCCCCCGAGCAGCCACCGCCAGGGGTGCTCGGAGGGGTCCTCCACCGACTCCAGGAAACCCGGGTTGCCCAACGCGGCGAAGCAGGACAGCGCGACCACCCCGACCACCATGACGCCCGCGACGGGCGCCACACGCAGGCGGCGCATCTTGGCGAACTCGTTGGCCACGGCACGGACGATCACAGGCCCTGCCCTCCGGTGAGGTCCATGAACACGCCCTCCAGGGACTGGGCGTCGCGGCGCACGCCGTGGACGGGCACGTGTTCGCCGACGAGGTGGGCCACCACACGGGCCGTGGCCTCGTGGTCGAGTCCGGGCAGGCGCACGGCGCCGCCGTCGAGAACCGCGCCCCACCGGGTGGTGAGGGCGCTCGCCCGTTCGGGTTCGGTCGTGTCGATGAGCACGTCGGGGGTGGAGCGCGCGAGCAACTGGTCCCGCGTGCCCTGGAAGAGCATGCGGCCGTTGCTGAGGATGCCGAGCACGGAGGCCGTCCGGTCGATCTCGCCCAGCAGGTGGCTGGAGACCATCACGGTGGTTCCCTGTTCGGCCAGCCGTGTGAGCAGGCGTCGGATCTCGTCGATACCGGCGGGGTCGAGGCCGTTGGTGGGCTCGTCCAGGATCAGCAGGCGGGGCTCGCGGGCCAGCGCCATCGCGATGCCCAGCCGCTGCTTCATCCCCAGCGAGTAGTCGCGGACGCGCTTGTCGAGGTGGCCCTGGAGGCGTACGGTGCGCACCGCCCGGGCCACCTGGCCGTCGCTCAGGTCCAGCAGCCGCCGCACCAGGCGCATGTTCTCCCCGCCGGTGAGGTGCGCGTACGCGGGCGGGGACTCGATGAGGGAACCGATACTGCCCAGCAGTTCGCGGCGCGTGGAACGCCGCATGGGGCGGCCCATGACGTGGATCTCGCCGCTGGTGGGGCGTACCAGCGACAGGAGCATCTTCATCGTGGTCGACTTACCGGACCCGTTGGGGCCGAGGAAGCCGTACACGCACCCTTCCGGTACGTGCAGGTCCAGGTCCTCGATGACCGCGCGGTCGCCGTACTTCTTGCTCAGGCCGTGGGTGGTGATCATTGGAGGCACGGATCCATCGTGTCCGCCGGGGCCCCACGGGGCGTCTGGCCGGAGGATGACCTTGCGCGTCCCCCTCCGGGATGACCCGGGCTCCGGTCTGCCCCTCAGGGGGTAGGCGCGGCTCGCCGAAGGGCGGTGCGGTCATAGCCCCGCGCCCCGGCGCCATCACGCAGTGCCGTACCCCGGTGCCGTGACTCGGTGCCGTGTCCGCGTGCCAGCGGCCCCTCCCAGCGGTGCGGGGAACCCGGAGTGCGGCGCGGGGAACCCGGAGCGCTTCAGGCCCCGCGGACGCCGACCAGGCCGGTCTCGTAGGCGAGCACCACCGCCTGCACCCGGTCGCGCAGGTCGAGCTTGGTCAGGATCCGCCCCACGTGGGTCTTGACCGTGGCCTCGGACACGTGCAGCAGGGCGGCGATCTCGGTGTTGGACAGGCCGCGGGCCACCACCGCGAGCACCTCGCGCTCGCGCGGGGTCAGCACGTCGAGGGACTCGGGAGTGGGAAGGACCTCGTCGTCGGCGCGCAGGTGGCCGACGAAGCGGTCGAGCAGCCGCCGCGTCGTGCTGGGGGCGACCACCGCGTCGCCGGAGTGGACGGAGCGGATCGCCGACAGCAGGTCCGGGGGCCGGGCGTCCTTGAGCAGGAACCCGCTCGCTCCGGCCTTCAGCGCCGCGTAGGCGTACTCGTCGAGGTCGAAGGTGGTCAGGATCAGCACCCGGGGGCCGCCGTCAGCGGCGCAGATGCGGCGCGTCGCCTCCACACCGTCCATGCGCGGCATCCGGACGTCCATGAGCGCGACGTCGGCGGTCAGGGTCCGCAGCAGCTCCAGCGCGGTGTCGCCGTCACCGGCCTCGCCCACCACCCGGATGTCGGGCTGCGCGTCGAGGACCATGCGAAAGCCCGTGCGGACCAGCTCCTGGTCGTCGACGAGCACGACGCGCACGGCGTCCGTCCTGCCGACGCCTCCCGCGCCGACTCCCGTGTCAGCGCCTCCCGCGCCGCCGTCCGGTGTGCCCACAGGTGTGCTCCCTCCCCGAATCGCTCACGCGGCGACCGGCCGCAACGGCAGCGACGCCACCACCTCGTAGCCCCCGCCCGCGCACGGTCCCGCCCGTACGGAGCCGCCGTACACCGACACCCTCTCGCGCATGCCGATCAGGCCGTGCCCCCGGCCGGGGTGTGCGGCCTCCGGCTCGGACGCGCCGCGCCCGTCGTCGAGGACCCGCACCTCCAGGGTGTCGTCCCCGTAGCGCAGCCGCACCCGAACGCGGCTGACCCCGGGCCCGGCGTGCTTGAGCGTGTTGGTCAGCGATTCCTGCACCACCCGGTAGACGGCGAGGTCCACCCCCGCCGGTAGCGGGCGCGCCCGGCCCTCCACGGTGGACTCCACCGGCAGTCCTGCACGGCGCACCCGCGCGAACAGCTGTTCCAGCCGCTCGACGCCGGGCCGCGGCGCGTACTCCTCCCCGGGTTCGCCATCGCGGAGCACCCCGAGCATGCCGCGCATCTCGGTCAGGGCCGTCCGGCCGGTCTCCGAGATGGTCTCCAGCGCGCCCTTGGCCCGCGCCGGGTCGGAGTCGATGGCGAACGCGGCACCGTCGGCCTGCACCACCATCACGCTCACGTTGTGGGCCACCACGTCGTGCAGTTCGCGGGCGATGCGCGCCCGTTCCTCGGCGATCGCCGCCCGGGCCCGGGCGTCGCGCTCGCGTTCGAGCCACTCCGCGCGCTCTTCGAGGCCGACGAGGTAGCTGCGGCGGACGCTCGTGTAGAGGCCGGTGACCCACAGGAGCATGATGAGGAACGTGTAGACGACGAACACGTTCCAGTCGCCCCAGTCAGCGTGGGGCAGGCTCGCGAGCATCAGCACCAGGCCGACCTCGGCGGCGGCCAGCGCGGCCAGAGCCCACCTGAACCGGCAGTGCGCGGCCACCGTGTACATGGCGACGAGGACGGCGAAGTCGGCCAGGATCAGGCCGAAGCCGAAGGCCAGTTGTAGGAGTCCCACCAGGGCGAGGAACGCGAACACGGCCAGCGGGTACCCGCGCCGCAGCGCCAGCGGCAGTACGAGCGCGAGCGTGACGGCGAGGTAGGCGGGCGGGGGGACGCCGCCGGAGGAGTCCGGGTCGATGTGGTTGAGGCTCGCCATCAGGCACAGCAGCAGGAGCGGGGCCGCCTGGATCGCGTCGACGAGGGTCTCGTGCCGCCGCGACCAACGCCGGACTCTGCCGAACATGCGCCGAGTCTACGTTCCCGGTTCCCGGCCGCCGCTTGCCCGGAGCGCGTTCTTCGGTCCGGCTGTTCGCTCCGGAACGAGGGCGTCGCACCCGCACCACCGCGGAGACGGCGCCCGAGGGCTCCGGCGACGGAGCGGCCCCTTCCGGTGGGACGATGAGCACACGTACCGCCGACGGTTCCACCCCGGCCGATCCCACGAACGAAGAAGAGCGCACCACCATGCCCGAGAAGTTTCTGCCCAGCACCACGACCGAGCAGGAAGCACGCGACCTGTTCACCCGGCTCGACACGGACCAGGACGGCTCCATCAACATCCACGAGTGGCTGGCGTACGCCGAGCAGGACCTGGGACTCGACCGCATGAGCGCGCTGCACGCCTTCGCCCTCGACGTCGACACCGACCACGACCTGCTCATCAGCCAGGACGAGTTCGTCCGGATCGGCACGCGGGGGGCCTGAGGGCCCCGACACCCCGCGCCGTCCCTGCGTACCGGAGGCCCCGGGGCCGTGCGCCCTCCCCTGTCCCCAAGGTGCGGGGGTAGGGCGCACGGCATACCCGGGTGGGCGTCAGCGGTCGACCGCCTCCGGGTGGGCGACGGCCCTGACCGCCTCGCGCGCCTGTTCGGCGCTGGAGGCGGCGACCGCCAGGTCGGCCAGTCTGCGGCAGTCGCTGTGGGTGTGCAGGGCCAGCGCGTGGCGCACGGCGGGCAGCGCGGGCGCGGACATCGACAGGCTGGTCGCGCCCAGCCCCACCAGTACCAGGGCCAGCAGCGGGTCGGCGGCGGCCTCGCCGCACACCCCCACCGGACGTCCCGACCGCTCCCCCGCGCTGCCCACAGTGCCCACCAGGTGGAGCAGCGCGGGCTGCCAGGGGTCGAGCAGGTCGGGCAGCGCGCCGAGGGTCCGGTCGGTGGCCATGGTGTACTGCGCCAGGTCGTTGGTGCCGATCGACACGAAGTCCACCCGGGACAGCAGGCGGTCGGCGAGCAGCGCCGCGCCGGGCACCTCGATCATCACGCCGACCTGGTCGAGCCCGGCCTCGCGGGCGAGGGAGACGAACTCCGCCGCCTCGTCGGGCGTGGACACCATCGGCGCCATCACCCGGACCTTGGCGGAGGTCTCCCGGCAGGCGGCGGCGATGGCCGTGAGCTGGTCGGTGATCAGGCCGGGGTGCACCCGCGAGGTCCGAAAACCCCGTACGCCGAGCGCGGGGTTGTCCTCGTGGCCGGTCTTCGCGAAGGCCAGGGGCTTGTCCGAGCCCGCGTCCAGGGTCCGCACCGTGACCGTGCGCCCGGCGAACGCCTGGAACAGGGCCGTGTAGGAGGCGGTCTGCTCCTCGACGGTGGGCGGGTCGGAGCGCTCCAGGAAGAGGAACTCGGTGCGCAGCAGCCCCACGCCCTCGCTGTCGTGGGCACCGGCCTTGTCGGGGTCCCCCTCGCCGACGTTGAGCAGCAGCACGACCGGGACGTCGTCGGCGGTCCGGCCCGGGCCGGTGGCTCCGGCCAGCAGGGCGCGCCGCCGTTCGGCGCGCTCGCGCATCCGCTCGGCGAGTCCCTCGTCGGGCTCGACCTCGACCGTCCCGGCGTCGCCGTCCACCGCCACCGGCGTCGCGTCCCGCAGGTCGGCGGCCCCCGCGCAGCCGACCACGGCCGGGATGCCGAGCGACCGGGCCAGGATGACCGTGTGACTGGTGGGTCCGCCGTAACGCGTGACGATGGCGAGCACGCGCTCGACGTCGAGCTGGACGGTGTCGGCGGGCGCGAGGTCGTCGGCGACCAGCACGTGGGGGACGCCGGGGTCGGGCAGTCCGGGCATCGGCAGGCCCAGGAGCACGGCGGTCGCGCGGTCCCGGATGTCGGCGAGGTCGGCGGCGCGTTCGGCGAGGTAACCCCCCGCCGCCTGGAGCAGCTCCTGGTAGGCGCCGCAGGCCGCGTGGACGGCCCACGCCGCGGGGTCCCCGGCCTCGGTGCGCTCCGCGGCGCGGCGCGCGAGCTCGGGGTCGCGGGCCATGAGCGCCTGGGCACTCAGCACGGCCGCCGCGTCGCCCTGGAGGTCGGCGGCCTGGCTGTCGAGCAGGTCGGCCACCTGTTCCAGGGCCTGGCGCGCCCGGGCGGCCTCCTCCCCCGCGTCGACGACGGTGGGCCGCTGGTCGGGCAGGGACGGCGGCGGGGCCATCCGCGCCACCGGGCCGACGGCGGCCCCCGGGCTGGCGGGGATACCCGTCAACCGGGTGTCACCGGCTGCGGCGGGGAGGGGTTCGGTCTTCGCCATGGTCACTCCGTACGTCGGGAAGGGCCGGGGGGTGGTGTGGCCGGGGCCCGTCAGGGTTCGTGCCCCGCCGGAGCGCTCCGTCCCCCGGCACGGGGAACGCGGGCGCCGCCGTGCCGACGGGAGGCGCGGACCGGAGGGCCGCGGCCGGAGGTCGGCCGTCGAGGGCGGTGGAGATGACGGGCGGATCGTGTGTCCGGCAGAAGTTCTGTGTATCCAGGAAACCGCAGGGAGGCGGGCGGCGGTAGCCCCTGTGGACAACCGCGCGGGCCCCGGGACCGCTCTCCCCCCAGTCCAGGAAACCGCAGGAGGGCGGACGGCGGTAGCCCCTGTGGACAACCGCACGGACCCGCGCCCGCCCTCCCCGCAGTCCAGGAGACCGCGGGAAGGGCGGGCTTCGGAAGTCCCCGTGGACTCCCCGAACGGCCGCACGCCCACGCACCCGGGGGCCGCCACCGCCAGCGCGCGCTACGGCTGGATGGTCACCTTGATCGCGGTGCCCGAGGCCACCGTCTCGATGGCCTTGTGCACGTCGGACAGGGACATCCGCTCGGTGATCAGGTCGGCCACCGGCACGGCGCCGGAGGAGATCAGCTCCAGGGCGCGGCGGTTGTGCTCGGGGCTGGAGCCGTTGGCGCCGAAGATCGAGATCTCCCGGTAGTGCACGGCGTTGGAGTCCAGCTGGATGATCGGCGCGTCCTTGGGCAGGCCGCCGAAGAAGCTGACCCGGCCGCTGCGCGAGACCATGCGCAGCGCGTCCTCCTGGGCGCGCCCGGAGGCGGCGGCGGTGATGACCACGTCGGCGCCCCGGCCGTCGGTCAGGCGGAGCACCTCCTCCACGGCGTCGGTCTCGGCGCCGCAGACCGCGGCGTCGGGCCGGACGATGTCGGCGGACATGTCCAGGCGGCCCCGGTTGATGTCCACCAGGTAGACCTTCGCGGCGCCGCGCGCCCGGGCGAGCCGGACGTGCAGGCAGCCGATCGGCCCGGCGCCCATGACCACGACCGTGTCGCCCTCGCCGACCCCGGCGATCTCCTGGCCGTTGAGCACGCACGCCAGCGGCTCGGCGACGGAGGCCTCGGCCAGGTCGATGTTGTCGGGGACGCGGTTGACCCCGTCCACGGCCAGGACCGACTCGGGGATGACCATGTACTCGGCGAAGCCGCCGTCGTAGTGGTAGCCCATGGACTCCTGGCGCGAGCACACGGTGAACCGGCCGGCGGAGCACTCCACGCAGGTGCCGCAGGGGATGGCGGCGATGACCTGGACGCGGTCGCCCTCGGCCCAGCCGGTGACGCCCTCGCCCACCTCGACGATCCGCCCGGCGATCTCGTGGCCGATCACGCGGGGCGGACGGATGTGGTGGTGTCCGTGCCGGGAGATCTTCACGTCCGTGCCGCACGTGGAGCAGTTGACGACGGCGATCTTGAGCTGTCCGGGTCCGGCGGTCGGCTCGGGGGCCTGCTCCAGTCGGATGTCACCGGGGGCGTAGAAGCGGGCGACGAGCATGTTCGGGCCTTTCTGGTGGGCCCGCCGGCCCTGGGTCAGGGGACCGGCGGGTGGTTCGGTTGGGCTCAGCCGTCCTGTAGGGGGCCGAGCAGTTCGAGGACGTCGGACGTGGTGGTGGCGGAGCGCAGGCGCGCCGCCTTCTCCGGGTCGGTGAGGATCCCCGCCAGCGAGGACAGCACACCCAGGTGCTCGTCTCCGGAGGCGGCGATGCCGATGGCCACGTGGACGGTGGGACCGCCCCAGTCGACTCCGCCGGGGAACTGGACCACGGCCAGCGCGGTCCGCTTGACCAGGGCCCGCGAGGCGTCCGTGCCGTGCGGGATGGCCACGCCCTCGCCGACGAAGGTGGGGATGGAGGCCTCCCGCTCGTGCATGGCGGGCACGTAGCCGGGTTCGACGGCGCCCAGTTCGACGAGCAGGGCGCCGCACTGGTCGATGGCGTCGGCCCGGTCGGCGGCCTCGCGGCCCAGCCGGACGGCGTCCCCGGTCAGGGCGAGATCACTCGGCAAGGGTGGTTCCGTTCTTCACGGCCTGCTCCAGGCGCGCGAACGCCGGGTCGCCCAGGAACATCTGGAAGCTGATCACGACGGTGCCGGGCACGCGGGTCCGGGCCCGGTCGACGAGCCCGACGTGGCACAGGACCACGTCGGCGCCCTCGGGGATCCGGTCGACCGGAGAGTGCTCGACGGTCACGCCGTGCGGGGACAGGGTCTTGCTCAGCTGCGAGGTGAGCAGGACGCTGCTGCCCATGCCCGCGTCGCAGGCGACGACGACCTTCTTGATGGCGGAGCCCTCGATACTGCTCATCAGCTGTTCTCCTGGTTCTGGGCGGCTGCTTGCTGGGCCTTCTCCTCACGCTCGGCCTTGCGCTCGGACCGGCCGAAGCCGAGCAGGAACGAGGCGATGACGAAGGAGACGATGGTGGCGGCGACGACCCCGGCCAGGACCGACAGGTGTCCTCCCTGCGGGGTGACCGCCATGATCGCGATGATGCTGCCGGGGGAGGCGGCGGAGATGAGCCCGGCGTCCAGGATCATGAAGGTCGCGACGCCGGACATGCCGCCGCCGATCGCGGCGAGGATCAGCTTGGGCTGGGCGAGGATGTACGGGAAGTAGATCTCGTGGATCCCGCCGAAGAAGTGGATGACGGCCGCGCCGGGCGCGGTGGCGCGGCTGACCTTGGAGCCGAAGAACATCAGGGCCAGCAGGATGCCCAGGCCCGGTCCGGGGTTCGACTCGATGAGGAACTCGATGGCGCGGCCCTCGGTGAGCGCGCGCGCCGTGCCCAGCGGGGTGAAGACCCCGTGGTTGATGGCGTTGTTGAGGAACAGCACCTTGGCGGGCTCGACGATGACCGAGACCAGCGGCAGCAGGCTCAGGTCGATGAGGAACTGCACGCCCGCGCCCAGGCCCGCGGCGATGCGCTCCACCACCGGGCCGACCGCGTAGACGCCCAGGGCCGCCAGGAGCGCCGCGAGGATGCCGGCGCTGAAGTTGTTGACCAGCATCTCGAAGCCGGCCTTGATGCGCGGCTGGACGACCCGGTCGAAGTGCTTCATGAGGTAGGCCGCGAACGGCCCCATGAACATCGCGCCCAGGAACATCGGGATGTCCGCGGAGACGATCACGCCCATGGTCGCGGCCGCGCCGACCACGCCGCCGCGCCTGTCGTGCACCAGCGCGCCGCCGGTGTAGGCGATCAGCAGCGGCAGCAGGTACTTGATCATCGGGTCGACGAGCCCGGCCATCTGCTCGTTGGGCCACCACCCGTCGGGGATGAACAGGGCGGTGATGAGGCCCCAGGCGATGAACGCGCCGATGTTGGGCATCACCATGCTCGACAGGAAGCCTCCGAAGCGCTGTACTCCGGAGCGCACCGAGGCGAGTCTGGCCGTGCTCTGCTGTGTGGTCATGGGGGACCTCCTGGGAGGTGCGACGGGCGGGCAGCCCGCCGGTGAGATGGGGAGGGGAAGTGGGTGGGCGCGGGGCGTCCGGGGCGGGGCGGTCCCGGACGGTGGAACCGCCCCGCTCGGTGTCCCGCTCTGGTCAGACCACCTGGACCCGGGGTCCGGCGGCCTCCAGTTCGTCGGCGAGACCGCTGGCGAGACCGGTGTCGGTGATGACCAGGTCGAGGTCCTCGACCGCGGCGAAACGGGCGAAGTGGTCGTTGCCGACCTTGGTGTGGTCGGCGAGCAGGACGCAGCGGCGGGCCGAGGCGATCATGGTCCGCTTGACCTCCGCCTCCGCGGGGTCGGGGGTGGTGAGCCCGCGTTCGGTGGAGATCCCGTTGGCCGCCATGAAGGCGACGTCGACGTAGGACTCGGCGAGGGAGCGCAGCGCCCAGGCGTCGACTGTGGCCTGGGTGCGGGTGCGCAGGCGTCCGCCGAGCAGCATGAGGTTGATGTGGGTTCGTGGGGCGAGTGTGAGGGCGATGGACAGGGAGTTGGTGACGACGGTGAGTTCGCGGTCGGCGGGCAGCTGCTCGGCGAGGCGTCCGGTGGTGGACCCGGCGTCGAGCAGGATGGCGCCCTCCTCCGGGAGTTCGGCCAGGGCCGCCTTGGCGATCCGCTCCTTCTCCTGCGTCATGACGGAGTCGCGCACATTGAGGGCGGGCTCGAAGCCCAGCCGCTCGACGGGGATCGCGCCACCGTGGACCCTGCGCAGGACCCCGTGGCGTTCGAGTGCCGTGAGGTCGCGCCGGATGGTCTCGTAGGTGACGTCGAACTCCGCGGCAAGCCCCGTGACGTCGACCCGGCCGTCCCGCCGGGCGCGTTCGAGGATCGCCTTCTGGCGCTCTTCCGCGTACATGTTGGATCACCTGTGTTTCGGTGTGGTTTTCTGTGAGTTTAGTGGTGTTGCCTGAGACACACAAGAGGTACCTTGAACCAATATCCCAGCAACACAGCTCACCGCGAAGACCCTTCCGCACGCCTGGGGCCACCAGGAGCGTTTCCGCGCCCCCGAGCCGCGTCCGCATGTCCGAGCGCCGGGGGCACGGGCCCCGCCGACCCGTGGCCGACAGTGGCCACAACCGGAAACCAGGACACAACGGCATTGACACACACAGACAAACACACATAATCAAAGGTAGTCCCACATCCGGACCGGGCCGGGCGCAGTCACCTCGAAAAGAGCACCCATGATCCTGACCCTCACCCCCAACCCGAGCGTGGACCACACCCTGGAGGTCAGTCACCTGACCCGCGGTGAGGTCCTGCGCGTGGGCTCCACCCGCGCGCAGGCGGGCGGCAAGGGCGTCAACGTCTCCCGCGCGCTTCGCCGCGCGGGCGTACCCACCCGGGCGGTCCTGCCCGTGGGAGGCGGCGGAGGCGCCGAGCTGACCACGCTGCTCGGAGACCTGCCCTGCGTCACCGTCCCCATCGAGGGCGAGACCCGGGGCAACATCGCCGTCACCGAGGACGACGGCACCACCACCAAGCTCAACGCACCCGGCCCCGTGCTCTCCCCCCAGGAGACCGACGCCCTGCTCGCCGCCCTGGAGGGCGAGCTGGAGCGGAAACCCGCGTGGGTGGTGGCCAGCGGCAGCCTTCCCTCCGGTTCCCCCGACGACCTGTACGTGCGCGTCGCCGAACTGGCCGCCTCCCACGGGGTCCCCCTGGCCCTGGACACCTCCGGCAAGCCCCTGGAGTCGGCGGCCCGCGCGGGGTCGGTGTCCCTGCTCAAGCCCAACCACGAGGAGCTGGCCGAGCTGATCGGCCGGGAACTGCCCACCGTGGGAGCGGTCACCGAGGCCGCCCGCGAGGTCCTGGGGTGGGGCAACGGCTCCGCTCTGGTGACACTGGGGGGCCACGGTGCGATACTCGTGGATCCCGAGCACACCTGGTGGGCGCGCGGGCCCCGGGTCCGTACGCGCAGCACGGTGGGCGCGGGCGACTGCGCCCTGGCCGGGTTCCTGGGCGCGGACGGCTCCCCCGAGGACCGGCTGCGGCACGCCGTGGCGTGGGGAACGGCCGCGGTCTCCCTGCCCGGGACCACCGTCCCCTCCCCCGACGACGTGGCCGCCGACGCGATCACCGCGGTGGCCGACCCCGACCCGCAACTGCCGGTCGACACGCTCTGACCCGGGCCCTCCCGCCCACCCGACGATCTCCCGACGACTTCCCCGAGGACTGACATGCCCCAGCGCACCGTGGCCATCGCCTCCCAGCTCGGCCTGCACGCCCGCCCCGCCAGCCTGTTCGTGCAGGCCGTCAACGGCACCGGTCTGCCCGTCAAGATCGCCCGTGAGGGCCAGGACCCCGTGGACGCGCGCAGCGTGCTCGCGGTGATGGCGCTGGGCGCCAAACACGGCGAGACGGTCACCCTCTCCTGCGAGGAGCAGGAGAACGCGGACAAGGTCCTGGACGAGCTGGTGGAGATGCTGTCCCGGGAGCTGGACGCCTGATCCGCGGTCTCCGCCCGGCCCCCGTCCGGACACGGGCCGTCCCCCTCCGGGGGCGGCCCCGGCCGGGCGCGGGGCCGCCCGGCCCTGGTCTTCGGGGTCGGCCGGGACTACCTTGCTGCCATGGACACCTCACGTGACGACACCGTCATCGCCCCCTCGGGGATCTGCAGGCGGGGGCAGCACGACTGGAAGCACGATCCCCCCGGGGCGAAGCGGCAGATCTGCACCCGGTGCCGGTCCATGTCCACGACGAACTACTGCGACTGCGCCGAGTGCGCGTCCGGCGGCGCGCAGGCCTGAGCCGCGAGGGGCCCGGCCGTGTCTTCCGGACCTCCGCCTCGCTCCGGCCCGCCCGTCGCCCGCCGTCGCACGCCGGGGCGCTCCGCGCCGATGCCGGGCCGCCGTCCTCGACGGGCGCCACGCGCAGCACTTTCCCCGCTCGGACGCCCGAAAGCCGAGGCCGTTCCGAAGGACCGCCCCTAGGCCTCTTCCCGCGGAACGCGGTGGACCTTGTGCTGGGCGGCCTGCGCGCGCGGGCGCACCACGAGCAGGTCGATGTTCACGTGCGGAGGCCGCGTGACCGCCCACACGATGGTGTCGGCGACGTCCTCGGCGCTCAGCGGGTCGGGCACACCGGCGTAGACGGCGTCGGCGGCGCCGGAGTCCCCGCGCATCCGGTTGAGGGCGAACTCCTCGGTCCTGACCATCCCCGGCGCCACCTCCAGCACGCGCACCGGCTCCCCGCACAGCTCCAGGCGCAGCGTGGCGGCGATGGTGTGCGCGCCGTGCTTGGCGGCCACGTACCCGCCGCCGCCCTCGTAGGCCACGTGGCCCGCCGTGGAGGAGACGACCAGCACGGTGCCGTCCCCGCTGGCGACCAGCTTGGGCAGCAGGGCCTGGGTCATGTTGAGCACGCCGATGACGTTGACCTCGTACATGGCGCGCCAGTCGGCGGGGTCGGCCTCGGCGACGGTCTCGGTGCCGAAGGCGCCGCCCGCGTTGTTAACCAGGACCCCGCACGAGGCCAGGGAGTCGGCGAAGGCGTCGACGGCCGCCCTGTCGGTGACGTCGAGCACGTGGGCGCGGGCGCTGCGGCCCTCCGCGGCCAGTTCCTTCGCCAGCGCCTCGATCCGGTCGGCGCGGCGGGCGACCAGGACCACGTCGTAGCCCTCCTCGGCGAGGCCGCGCGCGGTGGCGGCCCCGATCCCGCTGCTGGCTCCGGTGACGACGGCGGTCGCTGACATGGTGGTTCCTCCCGGAAGTCGCTGTCGCGCCGAGCGTATCCGGTGACCGCGCCCGGCCCGCCGGGAGGAGGGGGCCGTCCGGCCGCCGGGGTCCCGGCCGCGGCCGCGGCGCCCTGGCCCAAGGGGTGCCATCCACACGCAGACCCGCACGGACCGAACACCGCACGGCCCGCCTTTCGCCGCGCCCCTTCCGCCACACGAGAGCCGGTCGACCGGGCAGTACGCGTCCCGTGCTTCTATGAGGGGTGCTCGGACCCGACGCGTGTCGGGGGCGGCACGCGCCATGTCGGTGGACACGAGGGGGACGGACCGGTTGCGGGGTATCGAGATCCGGGAGCTGGAGTGCTTCCTCGTCCTGAACGAGGAGCCGCACCCCGGACGCGCCGCGGAGCGGCTGGGCGTGCCCACGGACACGGTGGACCGGCTGCTGCGCGCCCTGGAGGAGCGGATCGGCGCCCCCCTCCTGGACCGCGCGGGCCCGCGCCCGTGCCTCACCCCGTTCGGCGAGGAGTTCCTCGACGCCCTGCGGCCCGCCTACCAGAACCTGGCGGCGGTGGTGGACGGTGCGCGCGACCGCGCCCACGGCGGGCCGTCCCTGGTCCGCCTCGGTTTCCGGGGGAGGGTGCACGGCCCGGTGGCCGAGGCGGTGCGCGCCTTCGAGGAGCGCGAGCCGGGCACGCGGGTGCAGATCGTGGAGACGGCGCATTCGGACCCGTTCAGCCCCCTGCGCGAGGGTGAGGTCGACGCCGCCGTCGTCCTGCTGCCGGTGCGCGAACGCGACCTGGTCGTGGGGGCGGTCTTCTCCCGGCAGCCGCAGCGGCTCGCGCTGCCCGCCGACCACCGACCACCCCCTCGCCGCGCGCACCGGCGTCGGGGTCGAGGACATGGCCCGGGTCTCGCTCATCCCGGTCCGGCGGACCCCCGACCACTGGCTGCGCGTCCACGCCCCCACCCTCACCCCTCTGGGCAGGACCATCCACCACGAGACCGGCGTGGACACCCTGCGGGAGGGATTCTCCCAGGTCGCGGCGGGGAGGGGGGCCATGCTGCTGAGCGGGGACGTCGCGGACCACGCCGACCGGGACGAACTCGTCCTCGTCCCGGTCAACGGCCTGCCGGAGTCGTCCCTCGGCCTGGTGTGGCCGCGCGGGGACCGGCATCCGAGCGTGCCGGTCCTGGCCGCCGCGCTCGCCGAGACCCTGGGTTAGCGAGCTGACCGGATCCGGTGCCAGCGCGACGCCTGGGGCTCCGACCTGGGATGATCTTGTACTTATAGCGAGTTTGGACGGTCGAGACTCGCTATAAGTACAAGATCACGCGGGAGGGGAGGAGAGGGGATGGGCCCGTCGTGGCGGCCCGGGCGCCTCACTCCTGCTCGTGGTGGGCCCGGTGCTTCTTCTTGGGCACGTCGCGCATGTCGACGTAGGGCTCCTCGTCCACCGGCTGGCCGCCGGAGATGGCGCGCCCGCGCTCGATCTCGGCGTTGAACTCCTCGCCGAGCAGGATCGCGATGTTGGTGATCCACAGCCACACCAGGAAGACGATCACCGTCGCCATGCTCCCGTAGGTCTTGTTGTAGGACGCGAAGTTGGCGACGTAGAAGGCGAAGGCGGCCGAGGCGAGCAGCCAGAGCACCACCGCCAGCACGCTCCCCGGGCTGACCCAGCGGAACCCGCGCTTGGCGTTGGGCGAGGCCCAGTACAGGAGCGCGATCATGAACACCACGATGAACAGCAGCACCGGCCACTTCGCGATGTTCCACACCGTCACCACGGTCGAGCCCAGGCCCAGCAACTGCCCGACCCAGGCCGCGACGCTGCCGGTGAGGGCGACGCCGACCACCGTCAGGGACAGCAGGACGACCATCAGCAGGGTGACGCCGACGCGGATCGGCAGCGTCTTCCAGATGGGGCGCCCCTCGGGCACGTCGTAGACGACGTTGGAGGCGCGCATGAAGGCCGCGATGTAGCCGGAGGCCGACCACAGGGCGATCGCCAGGCTGACCAGACCGAAAATACCCGCGGCCGCCTGGTTGCCCTGGAGGTTCTCGATGGCCGTCGTCACCAGCCGCGCGGCGTCGGCGGGCATGGTGGCGGAGATGTTCTCGGTCAGGGTCTGGGTCGCGGAGGGCCCCGCCAGGCCGAGCAGCGACACCAGCACGAGCAGTGCCGGGAAGAGCGCCAGGACCGCGTAGTAGGTGAGCCCGGCGGCGAGGTCGGCCAGCGCGTCCTCCTTGAACTCGCCGACGGTCCGGCGCAGCGACGCCCACCACGACGACGCCGACATGTCGGTCGGTTTCTCGGCCTCCTCCGGAGAGGAGCTGCCGTCGTAGGCGTCCGAGGAGTTGCGTCCCACCATCTTCCCGCTCCTTCCCTCACCGGTCCCGGGGACCGGGGCCCTGGACGAGGCGGGGCGAAGGGCCCTCGGCCCCTCGCCCGCCGCGCGTCCGCGCCGCCCCGGACACAGCCGGGCGGCGGCCCGGCCCGGAGGCGTTCCTCCGGGCCGGGGTGAGACTCAGGAACCGCGCATCTCGTCCTTCGCGGACACGGCCTCGTGGCGGGCGTGCTCGCCCGTGGTCTGCGCGGCCTCCGAGGCGCTGCCCTTGAGGTGCTCCCCTGCGGTCCGCGCGGACTCCACCGCCTGCTCCTTCACGTGGGCGGCCGACTCCGCGACCGCCTGGCGGGCCGGTTCGATCGCGTCGGCGTGCTCGCCCACCCGGCGGGCCGCGCGCTGCTCCGCACGGCTCTCGGAGAGGACGGACGCGGCCAGGAGCCCGGCCCCGAAGGCGATCAGCCCCGCGGCGATGGGGTTGCCCTGGGTCTGGTGCACGGCCCGCTCCGGCAGCGACCTCGCCATGCCGACCGCCTGGTCGGTGGTGTGCCGGATCCCCTCGGCGGCCTCACCGGACGAGGGGGCCGAACCCATGACCCGGTCCTTCAGGTCACGCGTCCCGTGCCGGACCTTGCGGGTGCGCCGGTGCACGACGTTGCGCGGGTTGGCGTGGTCCACCAGCCGGTCGGTGTCGTGGGTCAGCTCCGAGCGGGTCCGCTCGATGTCCTGCCTTATCTGGTCGGGTGTTTCGCCCATTGCGCGTCCTCCTTGAGGGTCTCGATGGTGCGTTCCGGTTTCGGAGAGACCTCGCGCATGCGGTTGCGGCCGACGACGGCCAGGACAGCGCCGACGATCGCCCACACCACCGCGACGACCAGCGCGGCCCAGCCCAGGCCGATGAGCTCCGCCAGGCCGAACATCGCCGCGAGGCTGAGCAGCAGCAGGGCCAGGTACCCGGCCACCGCGGCCCCGCTCAGCAGGCCCGCGGCCTTGCCGGTCTTGACCGCCTCCTCGCGCATCTCGGCCTTGGCCAGCGCGAGTTCCTGGCGGAACAGCGTCTGCAGGTCTCCGGTCACCGCGCCGAGGAGTTCGGAGAAGGACTGCTCCTCCTCGCCTGTCTCCCGCCGTGCTCCGGGAATGGTCGCCATGTCAGCCCCCTCAGAACGTGCGTCCGCGCGGACCCGGGTCCGGCGGCGGCGGACCGATGTCCTCCGGCCGGGGTGTGACGGGCGGACGGGGGGACGAGATCCCCTCGCCCTGGTCGGTCTCGCTCAGACGCGGTGCGGGCGGACGGGCCTGCTCACCGGCGGGGAGAGCCTCGGGGCGGCTGTCACCGGCCCCTTCCCTTCCGGCGGAGATGTCGGACGAGGCCTTGAGGACGCGTCCGAGCGCGAACCCGGCGATGGCGGCACCGGCCAGGAAGGCGACGGGCCTGCGCCGCGCGAAGCTCCTGGCCTCCTCCACCAGCCCTTCCATTCCGCGTTCGTCCAGGAAGTCGGCGGCCCCGCGACCGCTGTGGGCGATCTGGCGCACGGCGCCGCTCACCGGGGAGCCCTGCTCCCCGCTGTCCGCCATGGACGACAGCTCCTCGGACCACTGGCGCAGGTTCTGCGACGTGCGCCGGGTCTGTTCCTGGGCTTCCTCACGCAGGCGGGTCTGGACGTCGTCGGCGACGTGTCGGGCCTCGGATCGGGCCTCGTCGGCCAGGGAGCGCGCCTGGTCCCCCGCCGTGGAGGCGACTTCGCCCGCCGCCCCGCGGGCGGTGTCGGTCAGGCGGCCGCCCGTGCCCCCGAGTCCGCCTCTTCCCTCGTGTGACTGCATCGCCAAGCCTCCTTGGAGTCGGCCTGTTGCTCGGTTGGCACCGCGACTACCCCGGGTCCACCCGGTCATGCACACCGAAACGCCGCACTTCACACAAACCCTCGTTCCAGGTCACCGGGGCGCGGGCCGGTGCCCCCGCGGGCCGCCCCATACCTCGTGCGGCGGGGGGGCGCCGCGGCCNCCGGACGGCCGCGTCACCGCTGGGGGCGGGGCGACCCGGTCGGCCGCCGCGCCGCCGCGGGGACCGGGGCCGGGGCCGGAAAATCCGGATGACCGCCGCGTCATCCCCGGGTTCGGGAAAAGCCGTGGCCGCCCCGGGGCCCGCGTGCTAGCTTGGGCGGAATTTCCCTCCGGGACCGCGAATTCCCCGTCATCACGGGGCTCATCGGAACCGCGACGTTCCTCGACAAGGAAAACGCCCATGCCCGTGGAGAGAACCGCCGAATCACCATTGTTCCTGCGCTACGCCTCGTTCACCCTTCTCTGCACTTCGGCCGATTTCCTTTTCGGCGCGGTTTTCGTCACGGTCCTGCTGGGGCGCGGGGCGGACCCGTGGCTGCTGGGGCTGATGCTCGGCTCCACGAACCTGGTGGCCCTGCTGGTGGAGGCGCCCAGCGGTGCGCTCGGTGACCGCTACGGCCACCGCCGACTCCTGGCGGTGGGGCTCGCCGTGTGGGGCGCGGGCTTCGTGCTGCTGGGGTACGCGGACGGGCTCGCGCTGACGCTCGCGTCCATGTACCTGTGGGCGGTCGGCTTCCACCTTCAGTCGGGGACGCTGGTCGCGCTCGTGGTCAACCGGATCGGTGACCGCGACCGCCCGGCGCGGATCGCGCGGACGGTGCGGTTCGGCCAGGTGGCGGGGAACAGCGGCGCGGTGCTGGGAGCGGCCTCGGTGATGGTGGCGGGCACCTGGCTGCCCGCGGACGCCCTGGTGCTGGCGAGCGGGGCGGTGCTGATGGCACTGGCGTTGCTGGCACCGGTGTGCTTTCCCCGCTCCCCCGGCCAGTCGGGGCGTCCGCTCACCGCGATCGTCCGGGAGTCGGCCGTGCTGGTGGTGAGCAGGCGTTTCGTTCCGCTGGTGGCCCTGACGGCGGCGTCGGTCTCGGGGCTGGCCGCCCTCGTGCTCTCCTGGCAGCCGATGCTCGCGGCCGAGCACGGCGCGGACGTGCGGCTCAACGGCCTGGTGCTGCTGGTGATGATGGCGGCCATGGCGGCGGGTTCGGCGTGTTCGCGGTTCGTGGGACGCGACCGGCCCCACGTGTGGGGCCCCGTCTTCGCGGCGTCCTCGGGCCTGCCCCTGGTGCTGGCGGCGCACGGGGCCGTGCCGCTGGTGGCGGGACTGGCGGCGGCGGAGTTCCTGCTCGGGTTGGCCGTGGTGCTGTCGCACGTGTGGCAGCAGACGATGTTCTCCGACACCAACCGCAACACCATGTCCGCGATGCTGGGGATGGTGGGCAACGCGGTCAGGATGCTGACCGTGCTGTCGTTCGGGTGGCTGTGGGAGCTGTTCGGGCTGGACTGGACGGTGACGGCGGTGGTCGGGTTCGGGGCGGTCGCGGCGCTGGCGACCGTCCTGCTGTCCCGGTGCTTCCCTGAGTCGACGCGGTTCGTCGAGGGTGAGGACGAGGACTCCCCGGACGAGCCGGAACTGGACGGGACGGTCGGATAACAGGCGGAAAGCGGGCGGAAAGGGCACGTGGCGGACGGGACAGTCGGATCGCGGACAGGAGCAGGCGGGGGACGCACCGCTCGCACGCCTTTCCCGACGGGTCGGAACCGGGAAAGGGACCTCCCTTTTCGGACACCCCGGGGAATTACCGTGTCCCAGGTCACAGGAAATGTCGGATGAACGGCGATACCGCGTTTCGGGGCGGGTGCGGTCGAACTCCGGGAAACGCGCGTCGGTAGCATTCCCCGAACAGGGGAGGCGCGGTCCGGCCAGCGGTCCGCTCGCGGGTTCCACGGGGTGGTCGAACCCTGGCCGAAGCCGTCGGGAACGGGGTTGCCGCCGCGCCTTCGCCGGACCGGCCGAGGACGAGGAGAGGAACCATGAGCCTGGCGGAGCTTCTGCGGGAGCGCCCGATCGTGCAGGCGCCCATGGCGGGCGGGGGCGCCCCACCCCC
>ANAW01000042.1:0-19466 GCA_000340945.1 Nocardiopsis synnemataformans DSM 44143
CGGCGGTGGCGGGAGCGGGCGGAACGGGTTTCCTCGCGGCCGGGTACCTGGCTCCCGAGGCCCTCGCCGACCAGGTCAGGGCGGTGCGGGACGCCGGGGTCGGCGCGTTCGGGGTGAACGTGTTCGTGCCGGGTCCGCCCTCCGATCCGGACGTGGTGGCGTCCTACCTGCCTGATCTGGAGTCCGAGGCCGAGCGGTACGGGACGCCGGTCGGCGCTCCGGTGCACGACGACGACGCGTGGGCGGCCAAGATCGACCTGCTGGCGGAGGCGGCCGTGCCGGTGGTGAGCTTCACCTTCGGCTGTCCGGACGCCGCCGTCCTGGCGCGGCTGCGCGCGGCGGGCAGCGCCACGGTGGTCACCGTGACCACGGTCGGGGAGGCGCGCGAGGCCGTGGCGCGCGGAGCCGACGGGGTGTGCGCGCAGGGCACGGAGGCCGGGGGCCACCGTGGCGCGTTCGACCCGGTCGGGGACGGCGGTCTGCCGCTGCGGGAGCTGTTGGCGGACGTGGTCGGCGCGGTGGACGTCCCGGTGATCGCCGCCGGGGGGATCATGACCGGGGCCGACGTGGCCGGGGTCCTGGACGCCGGTGCGGTCGCCGCGCAGTTGGGCACGGCGTTCCTGCGCTGCCCCGAGAGCGGCGCCAACCCGGTCCACAAGGCCGCGCTGGCCGACCCCGCGTACACCGGGACGGCCGTGACGTGGGCTTTCACCGGGCGTCCAGCGCGGGGGCTGGCCAACAGGTTCATCGCCGAGCACCCGCGGACGCCCTCCGCCTACCCCGAGATCCACCACATGACGAAGCCGCTGCGCGCGGCCGCGGCCCGGGCGGGGGATCCCGGCGGGATGGCGCTGTGGGCGGGAGAGGGGTTCCGGGCGGCCGGTGACGATCCCGCGGCGCTGGTCGTGGAGCGGCTGCGCCGCGAGGCCGCGGAGGCGGGCTGGCAGGTCTGAGGACCGTGGGGACGGGTGTGGGCGGGAGGGTCTGAGGACCGTGGGGGGCGGGTGCGGGCTGGAAGGCCTGAGAACTGTGGGGCGGGTGTGGGCCGGAAGGTCTGAGAACTGTGGGGGCGGGCGCGGGCCGGAGAGTCTGAGTCTCGTGGGGTTCGAGCCGGGGGCGCCGGTCGGTGCGGGCGGGGAGGCAGGGCCGACCCCGCCGGTGGGCGCGACCACCGAGGGGGCCGGGTCGGCGCCGCAGCGGCGGACCCGAACGCGGAGCGGCCCCGGGCGTCGTGCCCGGGGTCGGAACCGGGCCCGGGACCGCGAAGCGAACCGGTGCGCGGCGCCGCTCAGGCGGGTGCGTAGGTGAGGCAGTCGGCCTGCTGGTGCACGTACCCGACGGCAATGGCCGGGGCCTGGCACTCCAGCTGGACGTTGTGCTCGCAGTTCGACATCTTGCAGGCGCCGACCTGGCCGGTGGCGACGGGGTCGCCGCCCCGGTCGCTGGCGCCGAAGAAGGTGTCGCACTGGGCGTGGGAGGAGTTCCCCACGGTGATGGCCAGTGCGTGACAGGAGTGGTCGGTGTTGTATGCGCAGGCGTCCACCTGGCACGAGTTCACCACGGGCATGTCCATCGCGTTTTCCCCCAGAGCATCGACGGCGCGTCCGAGGCTGCCAGACGGGACGTCCCGCTTCCAGGACACCGCCTCGTGTCACCGCGAGCAGGACGAAGTGTTGACGAAGGCTTGGCGCGGACGCGACCCGGAGCACGGTTCCGCCGTACCGGAGCGCAGTTGTCCACAGGCGGACGGGAGGGGCAGCGGCGGCGGAGGCCTGCGTCCTACTCTGGAAACAGGGGGGTCCCCGGGCCCGTCCGCCTCGTGCTGCCCGCGCCGCGCTCCGCCAGCCTTCCCGGTCAGGACTCTCGCCCAACCCTCCCCGCCGAGCCTCTCCACAGGTGCCCCCGCAGATCCCCCCTGCCAGCCTTCCCGGTCAGGACTCTCGCCCAACCCTCCCCGCCGAGCCTCCCCACAGGTGCCCCTGCCAGCGCCCCGGTCAGCGTTCCCAGCTCCCGGTCAACGCCTCCAGCTCCCCGTCAGCGCTCCCAGTCGGCGGTCGCGAACGCCAGCCCGTCCGGCAGTCCGGCCCGCCAGCAGGCCCGGTCGTGGCCGCCGTTGTACTCCTCGAACACCGCGAACCCGGGATCGCGGCCCAGCGCCGCCCCGCGTTCGAGCAGGGCCGCGTGCAGGCGGCGGTTGGCGTCCAGCAGCGACCACTCGTTGGTTCCCGCGGTGAGGTGCACCCGGCCGGGGATCGCGTCCGCGGCGGCCACCAGCTTCGTCATCCGCTCGCTCTCGCCGCCGGTCACCGCGACGTTGGGCCACCAGAACGACCCCGACTGCGACACCGCCCGCCCGAACCGCTCCGGTGCCCGGTGGGCCGCGTACACGGCGGTGAGCCCGCCCAGGCTCTGCCCGGCGACCGCCGTGCGCCCGTGGTCGGCGCTCACCCGGTGGCTCCGCCCGAGCCAGGGCAGCAGTTCCTCTCCCAGGAAGGCGACGAAGTCGTCCGAGCACGCCAGCTCCGCGACACGGGTGGGCATGTCGAGGGAGTCGACCATGACGGTCAGCGCCGGGGGCAGCGTTCCGTCGGCGACGAGGCCGTCCAGCAGCGGCGCCAGGGGCAGGCCGTGCCAGTCGCGGCCGTCCAGCAGGACGACGACCGGCCAGGGCAGCCCGTTCGGCGGGCGCCGGGCGGGCTCGTGGACCCACACGGTGCGGGTGTTGCCCAGGATGTCGCTGCTGATCTCGGCCGCGCTGATCCGTCCGGCCGGGGTCGTCGGGTCGGGCGCGCGCCACAGCTCGGGCGGCGCCTCGGGCAGGGAGACCACGGACAGGGAGTCGTCCAGCCGTTCGCGGGCGAGCGGGTCGGGGACGGCCCGGGACAGGGCGTCGAACCAGCGGGCGACGGCGGGTCGGTCCTCAGGTTCGGAGACGGCGAGGGCGCGCTCGCGGCGGACGCGCACCGACTCCGGCCACGCCTCGGGCGGGAGGGGTTCACCGTGCGCGGGGACCGGGGCGACGGAGTAGGAGGCCCTCCAGTCCCCGCGCATCCGGTAGGTCAGGTGCCACACGTCCGTGCCGGGGATCCGCTCCATGCGGTTGGCGTCGTAGGAGAAGGCGTCGGCGACCTTGTTGGCCACGAGCAGGACGTCCGCGAGCTCGTCGCCGCCGCACCACAGGAAGGTGACCGCGCGGTGCCCGTCCGCGTCGGGCTCCCCGACCAGGGGCGTCCCCTCCTCGGCGACGCGGCGCCAGAACGCCTCCGGGTCGCGGGCCGCCTCAGCGGCGCACGGGGTGGCGACGCGTTCGGGGCGCACGTTCGGCTTGAGGCGCGGGGGGATGGTGTGGACGGCGGACACCGGAGTGGGCATGGGGCGGTCTTTCTGTGCGGTCGGGCGTGGAGTCTCACCGCTTGCGGGAACGGGCCTCCCGCTCGGAGGCGGCGGCGTGGCGCACGTCAGCGAGGCCTCCTCCGTGGATCTCAACAGCGGGTTTCACCAGTGGGTCCCACCAGCGAGGTCTCACCGGTCGGGAACGGACTCCACGGCGCGGAGGAGGTGGAACAGGTCCTCGACCTGCCGGTCGTCGAGGCCGTGCTCCAGCGGCGACCGGGACGTGAGCCCCGCGCCGATCGCCTCGACGGCCCGGGCGCCCTCCTCCGTGAGCCGCGTCACACGCATGCGCCGATCACTCCTGGAGGGGACCTTGCGGACGAGTCCTCGTTCCTCCAGCTCGCCCGTGACGACCGACACACGGGAGGCCGTGCAGCCGAGCTGACGCGCCAGCGCCGCCTGGGAGGGGTCGTCGCGCAGCGCGCGCAGGGTCCGGGCCTGGAAGGCGGAGAGCCCGTGCTCAGCGGCCAGTTCGGTGAGCAGCCCCTCCAGGCGCTGGGCCACGCGCAGGAGGGCCTCACCCACGTCACGGAGTGTGGGAGGGCTCCCCCGCTCCGGCCCGGCGGGGGCTCCGACGCGGTCGGACGAGGGCTGCGCGGCCAAGCTTCGCTCCACTCCACGAGTTGACATGAGGGTAGGCATACCTAACTATACTTTTCATGAAGCAAGCAAATTCCTTCCACAGCCTAGCGACCTGCGGTGTCGTCGCCACCCTCGTGTTCCCCCTCGCCGCGTGCGGCGCCCCGAGTGCTGAGGAGGAGGCCCCGGCGGCGGCCGGGGAGACCCAGACGGTCACCCACATGTACGGCGAGACCGACATCCCCGCCGACCCCCAGAACGTGGTCTCGGTGAGCGTCACCGCCACCTCGGCCCTGCTGAGCCTGGACGTCCCGGTCACCGCCTCCGCCACCACCGCCCCGAGCGTGCTGACCGACGACGACGGCTTCTTCGCCCAGTGGGCCGACGTCGCCGACGAGCGCGGCGTGCAGCCGCTGGCCGGGCCGGAGGTGGACATCGAGGAGGTCGCCTCCGCCCAGCCCGACCTCATCGTCGGCAACGGCTTCGGGGCCGACGCCGTGGACGAGGCCGTCTACGAGCAGCTGTCCCAGGTCGCGCCGACCGTCGTCTACGGCGAGTCCGACATGGCGTGGCTGGACGTCACCGACCAGTACGCCGATGCGTTCGGCCGCCAGGACCGGGCCGCGGAGATCGCGGAGGAGTACGAGCAGCTGGTCGCGGACACGTCCGGGCGGCTGTCGGCCGAGCACGACGTGGTGATCCTGACCGGGACGCCCAACGGGTTCAACGTGTTCACCGAGGAGTCCGCCCAGGGGCGGTTGGCCGCCGACCTGGGCCTGACCCTGCACGAGCTTCCCGACGACCTGGCCGCCCCCTCGGGCCAGGGCGGTGAGGGGCGCGGGGACATCGTGCAGGTGTCCACCGAGCGCGCCTCGGACTTCGGCGACAGCACGCTGCTGTTCGTCAACACCCAGGGCCAGGAGCCCGAGGACTACCTGGAGACGGCCCCGGTCCTGGAGAACCTTCCGGCGTGGGAGGACGGCCGCGTGCTCACGCTGGGCGCGACCTCGTTCCGCATGGACTACTACAGCGTGCCGCTCGCGGCCGAGCGCCTGGCCGAGGTCCTGGGCTCCTGAACCTGGTGGGGGCGGGCGACGCCGCCCGCCGACCCGGCCGCCGTCATCCGCCTCTACCTCGACAGGGTCGGCTGAACCCCACGGAGACCGCGAACGGCCATCACCACGGGCGGTGCCCAGCACGGGCGCCGTCCGGTGGCGTGAGGCGGGCCCGGCCGGTTGCGGACAGCACGGATCCAACCGGGCGACTGTCCGCTTCTGACCAGGTGGTTCGCGTCGGGGGGCGTTCGGCTCCCCGTTACCTACCAGTTGGTAACAATTGGGTCCGCGTGCCCCTCGGGCACTGGAGACTGTGACCACGGGCACCCTAGGGTTCCGCCATGGGTGTAATGCGTAAGCGTGTCCTTGTTCGCGTACTTCTGGGCCTCCTCGCCGCGGTCGTGGTGCTGGCCCTGGTCGGCGCGCTCCTGGGGATATGGACCGTCCGGAGGTCGTTCCCGGAGACCTCCGGCGAACTCTCGCTCCCGGGACTGGAGTCCTCCGTCACCGTGCTGCGCGACGAGCACGGCGTCCCCCACGTCTACGCAGACAACACCCACGACCTGTTCATGGCGCAGGGCTTCACACACGCCCAGGACCGCTTCTGGGAGATGGACTTCCGCCGCCACGTCACCGCCGGGCGCACCGCCGAGCTCTTCGGCCCCGACCAGGTGGCCACCGACGTCTACCTGCGCACCATGGGCTGGCGGCACGTGGCCGAGCAGGAGTACGACATCCTCGCCCCCGAGACGCAGGCCTACCTCGACTCCTACGCGGCCGGGGTCAACGCCTGGCTGGCAGAGAACGACGGCACCGAGGCCAGCCTGGAGTACGGACTGCTCTCCGTGCTCAACGGCGGCCACGAGATCGAGGAGTGGACGCCGGTCGACAGCCTCGCCTGGCTCAAGGCCATGGCCTGGGACCTGGGCGGCAACATGGCGGAGGAGACCGCGCGCGCCCAGCTGCTCGACGCCGGGCTGACCCGCGAGCGGATCGAGGAGCTGTACCCGGCCTACCCCCACGAGGAGCACCTGCCCATCACCGACACCGACGAGCACCTGCCGGACGGGGCCGACGAGGACGCCGCGTCCGACGGGGGCGACCTGCGGGAGGGCGACGAAGGCGACGGGGGCGACGAGCGGCGCGCGCCCGAGCTGCCCGGGGAGGCCGTCTCCGCGCTGACCGGGGTGGCCGAGGCCTCCGCGTCGCTCCCGGAGATGCTCGCCCCCCGCGACGCCTCCGGGATCGGCTCCAACTCCTGGGTGGTCGGCGGGGAGCACACCGGGAGCGGCCTGCCCCTCCTGGCCAACGACCCCCACCTGGGCGCGTCGATGCCCTCCACCTGGTACCAGATCGGTCTGCACTGCACCGAGCTCACCGAGGAGTGCCCCTACGACGTCAGCGGCTTCAGCTTCTCCGGCCTGCCCGGCGTGGTGATCGGCCAGAACGAGTCCATGGCCTGGGGGTTCACCAACCTCGACCCCGACGTCATGGACCTGTACGTGGAGCGGATCGAGGGCGACGACTACGTGGTCGACGGCGAGCCCCGGCCGCTGGAGACGCGTGAGGAGACCGTCCGGGTCGCGGGCGGCGAGGACGTCGACATCGTCGTGCGCTCCACCCACCACGGGCCGCTGCTGTCCGACGCCGCCGCGGGCGCGCACCTGGCCGAGCTGGCCGAGGAACCGGAGCTGGAGGGGGCGGAGGGCGGCGAGTACGCCGTGGCCCTGCGCTGGACGGCCCTCCAGCCGGGCACGACCGCGGACGCCATCTTCAGCATGAACCGGGCCCGCGGCTGGGACGACTTCCGCGAGGCGGCCAGCCAGTTCGACGTCCCCTCGCAGAACCTCGTCTACGCCGACGACGAGGGCAACATCGGCTACCAGGCCCCGGGGCTGGTGCCGGTGCGCGGCGAGGGCGACGGCCGCTACCCGGCGCCCGGCTGGGACTCCGACTACGACTGGCAGGAGTACGTCCCCTTCGACGAGCTGCCGAGCGTGTACAACCCCGATTCGGGCGTCATCGTCACCGCGAACCAGTCGGTCGTGGACGAGGACTACGGGCACCACCTGACCGAGGACTGGAACTACGGCTACCGGAGCCAGCGGATCAACGACCTGCTGGAGGAGGCGATCGACCAGGGGCCGGTCACGGCCGAGGACATGTCGCGGATCCAGAACGACTCGATGGACCTCAGCGCCGTGAGGATCGTCCCCCACCTGCTGGAGGCCGACGTCGACGGGGTGACCGCCCAGGCGCAGGACCTGCTGCGCGACTGGGACCACCGCAACGAGACCGACTCCGCTGCGGCCGCGTTCTACAACGCGACCTGGCGCCACCTGCTGCCCCTGCTCTTCGACGAGCTGGGCGAGCAGGACATGAACGGTGACTCGCGCGGGATGTACGTGGTGGGGCGGCTGCTGGAGGACCCGGAGTCGCCGTGGTGGCAGGGCGCCGGGGCCAGCGGGCGCGAGGAGGTGCTGGCCGCGGCGATGGAGGCCGCCGCGCAGGAGCTGACCGGGCTGCTGGGCGAGGACCCCGCCGACTGGCGCTGGGGCGACCTGCACACCCTGACCGCGACCCACGAGTCGTTCGGAACGTCGGGCATCGGCCCGGTCGAGTGGCTGTTCAACCGGGGCCCGGTGGAGAGCGCGGGCGGCTCCAGCATCGTCAACGCCACGGGCTGGGACCCGGCCGAGGGCTACGGGATCAAGACCGTGCCGTCGATGCGGATGGTGGTGGACCTGGCCGACCGCGACGCGTCGACCTGGATCCACCTGACCGGAAACTCCGGCCACGCCTTCCACCCCAACTACGACGACCAGCTGGAACTGTGGAGCCGGGGTGAGACCCTGCCGTTCGCGGTCACCGAGGAGGCCGTGCGCGCGGCCGCCACGGACGAGCTGGTCCTCAACCCCTAGGGTCGGGCGACCGGAACCGGCGCGGGTGTGAACCAAGAGGTTCCACCCGCGCCGGTCCTGTACTCGTAGTGAGGTCGGGCGCGCCGGACTCGCCATGAGTACAAGATCACCGCGGGTCGGACGGGCCCGGCGGTGCTGTCGAGCGTCATGGGCCAGGCGGGTCGGGCGGGCTCGGCGGTGCTGTCGAGCGTCGCGGGTCAGATGGGTCGGGCGGGACCGGTGATGCTGTCACGCGCCGCGGGCCAGGCGGGCCCTGCGGTGCTGTCGAGCGTCGCGGGCCAGATGGGCCGGGCGGGGCCGGTGACGCTGTCACTCGCCGCCGGTCAGGCGGGGTCGGCCGACCTCAGCGGGAAGGCCACCCCGGTCATCTCCTCCGACAGCGCCCACAGGCGCTTGGCGGCGCGGCCGTCCCAGGCGGCCTCGCTCCGGCTGGACAGGGCGGGGGCGCCGTGCATGCCGCCCATGGCCTTGGGTCCGGCGAAGGCCGCGCCGGGCACGTCCTGGGTGGCGGCGAAGATCGTGGGAAGGGCGCCGTTCGCGGCGCTCTGGGCGAAGACCCTGTTGCCGAGCAGGAGGACCGCCCTGGAGAGCGGGTTGGCCCCGTGGCTCGGGAGGTTGGTGGCCGCGTAGCCGGGGTGGGCGGCGGTGGAGAGCACCGGGGAGCCCACCGCCTCCAGGCGGCGCTGGAGCTCCAGCGTGAACAGCAGGTTGGCGAGCTTGGACTGGTTGTAGGCCCGGTAGGGCGTGTAGCCGCGGTCCAGGTTGACGTCGTCGAAGTCGATGCCCCGGGCCATGCGGTGCAGCCCCGAGGAGACGGTCACCACCCGTCCCGTGACGTGTTCCAGGAGCAGGTTGGTCAGGGCGAAGTGGCCGAGGTGGTTGACGCCGAACTGCGTCTCGAACCCGTCCCTGGTCACGCCCTTGGCGACCGCCATGACGCCCGCGTTGTTGATGAGCAGGTGGAGGTCGCCGCTCCAGGTCTCGGCGAAGGCGCGCACGGACGCCAGGTCCGCCAGGTCCAGGTGGCGCACCTCGGTGTCGCCCCGCACCCCGGCGGCCTCGGCGCGCCCCTTGGCCACGTCGCGCACGGCCATCACGACGCGCGCGCCCGCCCGGGCCAGGACGCGTGTGGTCTCGATGCCCAGGCCGCTGTTGGCTCCGGTGACGACCGCCGTACGGCCGCTCAGGTCGGGGACGCTGACCGCTGTGGTGTCCATTGCGCCACGGTAGGCGAGCGCCCCCGGACTGTCCATGGTGACCACGGCGACCACCGGCTGTCCACAGCGGCCGCGGCGCCCCGGACTGTTCACAGCGACCACAAAGGCCACAACGGCCACAACGGCCACAACGGCCACGGCAGCCACNCCCGGGCTGTCCGCAGCCGCGGGCCGCGGCCCGCGCGTCGCGCAGCGCCCCCTCGGCGGCCCGGAGGCCCGGCGCCCCCGGGTCGTCCATGGCGGCCACGATGGCCGTGGGGGCGTCCGTCTATCCTGGTTCCCATGGCCGACCGCCCCTACCACCACGGAGACCTGCGCGCCGTCCTGCTCGCCAACGCCGAACGCGCCCTGGCCGAACGGGGGCAGGCGGCGCTGTCGCTGCGCGAGATCGCCCGCGAGGCGGGGGTGAGCCACGCCGCGCCGGGCCGCCACTTCCGGGACAAGCAGGCGCTGCTGGACGCGCTCGCGCTCAGCGGTTTCGAGCGCCTGACCGAGCGGTTGGAGGAGGCGGCCCCCGACCCGGGGGACGCGCGGACCCGGATCCTCGCCCTGGCCAGGGCCTACGTGGGGTTCGCGGGGGAGCACGCCGCACTGCTCGACCTGATGTACGCGCGCAAGCACGACCCCGACGTCTCCGAGCAGCTGTACGCCGCCGTGGGGCGGCTGCTCGAACAGGTGATGCGCCCCATCCTCGACGCCCAGGCCTCCGGGGAGATCGCGGGAGGCACCCCGGAGGGTGTCGCGATGACCGTGTCCGCCGCGATGCACGGTTTCGTCGCGCTCACTGCCACGTCCTCCCCCGAGGAGATCGACGCCAAGCTCGCGGACATGGTCGGGGTGCTCTTCGAGGGCCTCGGGCCGCGCACCACCGGCTGAACCCGCCCCTCCCCCGCCGGTGAACGCCTGAGGCACCGCTCCTTCCCGGCAGCCACCGCCCGAGGTCCACTCCCGACACGGCCGGTGAGCGCCTGGGGCGCCACCGCTCCCCCGGCGTCGACCACCGAGGGCCCACCCCTCCCCCGCCCCCGGTCTGCGCTCAGCGGCGGTTGATGCGCCGGTACTGCGCCAGCGCGATCGGGGCGAAGACCGCGATGATCGCCACCGAGCTGAGCACGGCGTACAGGGCGGCGTTGTCCGCGGGCCAGCCCGCGGGCGGGGCCAGGCCCTCCGGGGCGGGGTTGTCGAACAGCCCGCGCACGGCGGTGGCCACGGCGGTCACCGGGTTCCACTCGGCCACGGTCCGCAGGGGCGCGGGCATGGCGGCGATCGAGACGAACGCGCCCGAGACGAAGGTGACCGGGAAGAGCCAGATCAGCCCCAGGCTCTGGGCGACCTCGACGCTGCGCGCGGTCAGGCCGATCACCGCGCCGATCCACGACACCGCGAAGGCGAACAGGAACAGCAGCAGGAACCCCGCCACCGCGTCCGCGAACCCCCCGTTGACCCGCCAGCCGATCGCCAGGCCGCACGCGACGATGACCGCGACCGACAGCGCGCTGACGACCAGGTCGGAGGTGGTGCGGCCGAGGATGACGGCCATGCGCGACATGGGCAGCGACCGGTAGCGGTCGATCAGGCCCTTCTGCAGGTCGTTGGCCAGCCCGATCGCGGTGAGCGACGCGCTGAAGGTCAGGGTCTGCACGAAGATCCCCGCGACGAGGAACTCCCGGTAGGAGTCGCCGCCCAGGCTCCCGCCGAACACGTAGGCGAGCAGCAGCACGAAGATGACCGGTTGCACGATCGCGGTCACCAGGGACCCCGGCGTGCGCCGGACGTTGAGCAGGTTGCGCCAGGCGACGACGCCGCCGTCGCGGACGGTGCTCACGAGAGGACCTCCTCGGGTCGGGGGGCCGCGGCTCCGCCGTCGTCCCCGTCCGGTGCGCCCCCGGCGCGGCGCCCGGTCAGTTCGAGGAAGACGTCGTCCAGGGTGGGTCGGCGCAGGGCCACGTCGAGGACGGTGACGCCGCGGGCGTCGAGTTCGGCCAGGACGTCGCCGAGCGTCTTGTGCCCGTTGGCCACGGCCACCGAGGCCCGCCGCGCCTGCGGGTCGACGGTGGGCTCGCCCGAGCCCGCGGCGGCCAGCACCCCGCGCGCCTCGGGCAGGTCGGCGCCGCGTTCCAGGACCAGGTCCAGGCGCTCGCCCCCGACCTGGGTCTTGAGCTCGTCCGCGGTGCCCCGGGCGATGACGCCGCCCTGGTCGATGACCACGATGCTGTCGGCGAGCTGGTCGGCCTCCTCCAGGTACTGGGTGGTGAGCAGGACGCTCGTGCCCCGCCCGACCAGCTCCGACACCACCGCCCAGGTGTCCATGCGCCCGCGCGGGTCGAGCCCGGTCGTGGGCTCGTCGAGCACCACCACCGGCGGGTCGGCCACCAGGGCCCCGGCGAGGTCGAGCCTGCGGCGCATCCCGCCGGAGTACTGGCCCGCGCGGCGGTCGGCCACCTCGTCCAGGCGGAAGCGGCGCAGCAGGGCGTCGGCCCGGCGGTGCGACTCCGCGCGGCCCATGCCGTAGAGCATGGCCACCATGAACAGGTTCTCGTGGCCGGTGAGCTTCTCGTCGACGGCGGCGTACTGGCCGGACAGGCCGATGGAGGCGCGCACCCGGCCCGGGTCGCGCACGGCGTCGTGCCCGGCCACCCGGATGGTGCCGGAGTCGGGCCGGGTCAGGGTGGTGATGGCCCTGACCGTGGTGGTCTTCCCGGCGCCGTTGGGCCCGAGCAGGCCCAGCACGTGGCCGGGCGGCACCTCCAGGTCGATGCCCCGGAGCGCCCGGTGCGCCCCGAAGGCCTTCGTCAGTCCCCGGACCTCGATCATGGGGCCCTGCGGCGCCCGATGGCTGCCCATGTCACTCCCTCGTGGTGGGCGGGCCCGCCCCGCGGCTCGGGGCGGGTGTCCGCGTCGATCGGTGTCAGCCCCGGTCCAGGTCGCGTACGCGGCGGGGTCTCATGTCGGTCCAGTTCTCCTCGATGAACTCCAGGCAGGCCTGGCGCTCGTCGGGGCCGTGCAGGACCGCCCAGCCCGCGGGCACCGCGAGGAACTCCGGCCACAGCGAGTGCTGGCCCTCGTCGTTGACGAGCACGAGGAAGCGGCCGTCCTGGGCGTCGAAGGGGTTGGTCATCGGTGCCTCTCTCAGATGGTGGAAGGTGTGGGCCGGTCGGCGCCGGGCAGCCGGAGCGCCCCGTCCAGGCGCTCCCTGAGCACGGGGCCGATCTCGGCGAGGGCCTCGTCGCGGGTCATCAGGGAGTGCGCGGCGTCGACGGGGCGGTCGTCGATCTCCCCGGTGACGAAGGGCGCCCACGACCGCGCCTCGGGCGAATCGGGGCCGCGTCCCCGGGTGGCGGTGAAGAACAGCACGTCGCCGTCGTGGAGGCCGGGCTCCCCCGCGCGCAGCAGGGCCGCGTGGTGCAGGAAGTCCCCGGCCAGGCGGTCGACGGTGTCCTCGTCCAGGGCGCCCATGGGGTTGTGCTCGCGGTGCAGGACCTCCAGGACGCCCGCCGCGTCCAGCCCGTCGGCCTCGCCGGGTTCGGGCGCGTAGCCCAGGGCGTGGAGGTAGGCGGTGAACATCACCGCGTCGTCGGCGAAGTCGGCGTTGCGCTCCTGTCCGACGGGGAAGGCGTCCATGATCGCCAGCACGGCGACCCGCTCCCCCTTCTCCCTGAGCCGGGAGGAGACCGCGTGGGCGATGTTGCCGCCGAAGGACCACCCGAGCAGGTGGTAGGGGCCGTGCGGCTGGACCGCGCGCATGTGCGCGATGTAGTCGTCGGCCAGCTCGGTGACGGTGGCCGCCTCGGCGGGCCGGTCGGGGTCGACGGCGGGCGACTGGAGCCCGTAGACCGGCTGGTCGGGGTCCAGTCGGCGCAGCAGGCCCGCGTAGCCCCAGGCCAGTCCGCCCGCGGGGTGGACGCAGAACAGCGGCGGACGGGAGCCGCCGGGCCGCAGGGCCAGCAGGCGGGCGAGGCTGTCGCGGGGCGAGCCGTCCTCGGTGGCCGCCAGCAGCAGGGAGACCGTGGGGAACCGGAACAGCATCGGCACGGTGACCTCCACGCCCAGCGCGGCGCTGAGGCGGTCCACGAGCCGCGGCGCGAGCATGGAGTGCCCGCCCAGCTCGAAGAAGTTGTCGTGGACGCCGACCAGCGGGCGGCCCAGCGCCTCGGCGAACAGGGCGCACGCCTCGGCCTCGTGGGGTCCGCGCGGCACGCCCCGCACCTCGTCCACCCCGAAGCCTGGTTCGGGCAGCGCGGCGCGGTCGAGCTTGCCGTTGGGCGTCAGGGGCAGCGCGGTCATCGGCACGAAGGCCGAGGGGACCATGTACTCGGGCAGGGAGGCGGCGGCGTGCCCGCGCAGCCGCTCCACCGGCGGCGCCGTGCCGTCGCGGCCCACCACGTAGGCGACCAACTGGCGGCCGGTCGCGGGGTCGTCGCGCACGACGACGGCGCACTCGGCGACGTCGGGGTGCTCGCCCATGGTCTGGGAGACCTCCCCCGGTTCGATGCGAAAGCCCCGGATCTTGACCTGGTCGTCGACGCGGCCGAGGAACTCCAGCGCTCCCCCGGAGCCCCAGCGGGCGAGGTCGCCGGTCCGGTACATGCGGTCGCCGCCCCCGGAGAAGGGGTCGGCGATGAAGCGCGCCCCGGTCAGGGCGGGCTGGCTGCGGTAGCCGCGGGCGACGCCGGTGCCGGAGATGTAGAGCTCGCCGACGGCCCCGGCCGGGACGGGCTGCAAGCCGCCGTCGAGGACGTAGACCCGGCTGTTGGCCACCGGGCGGCCGATCACCGGGCCGGGCTCCTCCCCGACGGCGGCGATGACGCTGTCCACGGTGCACTCGGTGGGGCCGTAGAAGTTGTAGGAGCGCACCGAGGGCCGCGATCCCAGCTCGCGCCACAGGTCGGCGTCGACGGCCTCGCCGCCCAGCGCCACCACCCCGGGGCCGCCGTCGCCGTCGAACAGCCCCTCAGCCAGAAGCTGGCGGACGTAGGTGGGCGTGGTCTCGATCGAGTCGATGCCCTCCCCGCGCAGGTGGGCGACCATCGTCCGGGGGTCCTTGCGCAGGTCGTCGTCGATGATGTGCAGTTCGTGCCCGTCGACGAGCCACAGCACGGGGTCCCATGAGGCGTCGAAGGCCACCCCGGCCGTGTGCGCCACCCGCAGCCTGCCGCCGCGCTGGCGCGCCGCGGGGGCGAAGAGGTCCTCCCGGTGCTGGGCGTAGAGGTTGACCAGCGAGCGGTGCTCGACCTCCACGCCCTTGGGGCGCCCGGTGGAGCCGGAGGTGTAGATGACGTAGGCGACGTCGGAGCCGTCGACCGGGCGGACCGGCCGGGTGCGGCGCTCGCCCACCAGCGGGACCGCGGGCAGCGGCCCGTCGAGCACGAGGGCCGGGTGGCCCTCGGGCACGCGGTCGAGCAGGTCGGAGACGGTGACCACCAGGGTGGGCCGCGCGTCGTCGAGCATGTGCGCGATCCGGGCGTCGGGGTAGCCGGTGTCGACCGGCAGGTAGGCCGCGCCGCTCTTGAGCACGCCGAGCAGGACGGTGACGGTGCGCGCGGACCGGGGCAGCAGCACGGCGACGGTGTCCCCTGCGCCGATGCCCTGCCCGCGCAGGGCCAGGGCCAGCAGGTCGGCCCACTGCCGCAGCGCCCCGAAGCTCACCCGCTCGGCGCCGTGGACGAGGGCGGTGTCTCCGGGTGAGGCGGCGGCCCGTCCGTCGAAGAGGTCGACCAGGGTGGTGGCGGGGAGCGCGCGTTCGCGGCCGCTGCCGCCGCCGAGCAGGGTCTCGCGCTCGGCGGGGGTGAGCACCTCCAGCCTGCCGAGCACGGTCGAGGGGTCCTGGGTGGCCTTCTCCAGGAGCAGGACCAGGCGTTCGACCAGGCTCCGCGCGGTGGCGGGGTCGAACATGGCGGCGCTGTACTCCAGGGTGCCCTCGATGCCGTCGGGGGCGCCGAGGCGGTCGGTGCGCTCGCTCATCGTGAACAGCAGGTCGAACTTGGCCTCGCCGCCGCCGACGCCCCGCTGCGGCTCGACGCGCAGGCCGGGCAGCTCGACGGTGGCGTCCTGGGTGTTCTGGAGGGCCAGCATGGTCTGGAAGAGGGGGTGGCGGCCCAGGGCGCGCTCGGGGCGCAGCCGTTCCACGACCCTCTCGAAGGGCACCTCCTGGTGGGCGTAGGCGGCCAGGCCGTCGTCGCGCACCCGCCGCAGCAGCTCGTCGAAGGTCGGGTTTCCCGAGGTGTCGGTGCGCAGCACCAGGGTGTTGACGAAGAACCCGACCAGGTCGTCCAGCGCGTCGTCGGTGCGCCCGGCCACCGGGCTGCCGATGACGACGTCCTCGCCCGCGCCCAGCCGGGTGTAGAGCGCCGCCAGCCCGGCGTGCAGCACCATGAACAGGCTGGCCGAGGAGGAGCGGGCCAGCGCGAGCAGCCTGCGGTGCAGGGTCCGGTCGATCCGGACGGGCACCGAGCCCGCGGGCTGGCGCGAGGACAGCGGCCGGGGCCGGTCCGAGGGCAGCCGCAGCTCGCCCGGGGCGTCGGCCAGGCGGTCGGTCCAGTAGTCCAGCTGGCGGCTGACCAGGCTGTCGGGGTCCTCCTCCGAGCCCAGCAGCGCCTCCTGCCACAGCGTGAAGTCGGCGTACTGGACGGGCAGCGGGTTCCAGCGCGGCGGGACCCCCTCGGTCCGGGCCGCGTAGGCGGTGGACAGGTCGCGTGCCAGGGGGACGGTCGACCACGCGTCGCCCGCGATGTGGTGCACGACCACCAGGAGCAGGTGGTCGGTGCCGCCCCGGGACAGCAGGTGGGCGCGCAGCGGGCGGTCCCGCCGCAGGTCGAAGCCCTGGGAGGCCAGGGCGTCGAGCCGCTCGCGCAGGGCCTCCTCCCCGTCCACGGGGACCACGTCCAGCCGCGTCGGGGCCCGTTCGGGGTCCAGGACCAGCTGGTGGGGGACGCCGTCGTCGTCGGGGAAGACGGTGCGCAGGCTCTCGTGGCGCCGGGTGAGGTCGGTGAGCGCGCCGCGCAGCGCGGCGGTGTCGACGTCGCCCGTGAGCCGCAGCGCCATGGTGATGTTGTAGTCGGCGGCGTCGGGGTCCATCCGGTTGAGGAACCACAGCCTGCGCTGGGCGTGCGAGAGCGGGACGCGGCCCGGTCGCACGGCGGGGCGCAGCGGCGCCTGCGCGCGGCGGCCCGAGTCCAGGAAGGTGGCCAGCCTGGCCACCGTGGGCGCCTGGAACAGGGCCCGGATCTGGAGTTCCACGCCCAGGACCGAGCGGATGCGCGCCACCAGGCGGGTGGCGAGCAGCGAGTGGCCGCCCAGGGCGAAGAAGTCGTCGTCGATGTCCACCTCGGGTACCCCGAGGGTCTCGGCGAACAGCGAGCACAGGGTGCTCTCGTCCCCGGTGCGCGGGCGGCGGCCCCGGACCGTGGCGGGGCCGGGGTCGGGCAGCGCGCGCCGGTCGAGCTTGCCGTGCGGGGTGAGCGGCAGCGCGGGCAGCTCCGTCACGGTGGCGGGGACCATGTGCTCGGGCAGGTGCGCCGACAGGTGGGCGCGCAGCTCACCGGGGTCGAGGCGGTGTCCCTCGCGGGGCACGGCGTAGGCGAGCAGGCGGGCGTGCTCGGTCCCGGCGCCGGCGGCGACCACCGCGGCCTGGGCGACGTCGGGGTGGGCGGCCAGGACCCCCTCGGTCTCGCCCGGTTCGATCCGGAAGCCCCGGATCTTGACCTGGTCGTCGGCGCGGCCGACGTAGCGCAGCGCCCCGTCCGCGCGGCGGGTGACCAGGTCGCCGGTGCGGTACATCCGCGCTCCGGCCAGGCCCTCGGGGTCGGCCACGAAGCGCTCGGCCGTGAGCGCGGGCCTGCCCCGGTACCCCTGCGCCAGCCCGGCGCCGTACAGGTACAGCTCGCCGACGACGCCGGGCGGCACCGGCCGCAGGCGCGCGTCGAGCACGCGCGCGCCGGTGTTGGCCACCGGGCGGCCGATCACGGGGTCGGCCTCGGTGGCGGAGCTGGCCATGACGCTGTCGACGGTGCACTCGGTGGGGCCGTAGAGGTTCAGGGCGGTCACGCCCTCGGCGGCGCGCAGCTCCCGCCACAGCGCCGGGGGCACCGCCTCGCCGCCCAGGGCGACGATCCGGGGGCCGCCGCCGTCGGCGAGCAGGCCCGCGTCCATCAGCTGCCGGGCGTGGCTGGGCGTGACCTCGACCGCCTCGACGCCGTCGGCGCGCAGGCGCTGGGCCAGGAACGCGGAGTCGCGGCGCACGTCCTCGCCGACCACGTGCAGTTCGTGTCCGGCGACCATCCACAGGATCGGGTCCCAGGAGGCGTCGAAGGCCACCCCGGCCGTGTGCGCCACCCGCAGCGGGCGCCCGTCGGCGCGCTCCGCCGGTGCGAACACGCGCTCGGCGTGCGAGTGGAACAGGTTGGCCAGCGCCCGGTGCCCCACGGCGACCCCCTTGGGCAGGCCGGTGGAGCCGGAGGTGTAGATGAGGTAGGCGGTGTCGTCGGGGCGCGGGGCCCGCGGGCGGACCCCGCTGGGCGCGCACAGGGACGGGTCGTCCACAGCCACCCTGGGCAGGCCGTCGGGCAGCGCGACCGGCTCCCGGCGCGTGGTGACCACGCAGGAGGGGCGGGCGTCGGCCAGCAGGGCGGCCACGCGCTCGGGCGGGTAGGAGGTGTCCACGGGCAGGTAGACCGCGCCGCTGGAGAGGACGCCGAGCAGGGCGGCGACCGTGTGCGCGGACCGGGGGAGCGCGACCGCGACGACGTCGCCGGGGCCGGTCCCCCGTCCGGCGAGGACCCCGGCGATGCGCCGGGCCCGGGCGTCGAGCTCGGCGAAGCCGACCCGCTCGTCCCCGGAGACGACCGCGGTCGCCTCCGGTGTGGCGCGGACCCGCTCCTCGAACAGGTCCACGAGGGTGTGGCCGGGGACGGTCCCGCGGGCGCGCTCGTCCTCGGCCCGCTCCACGGCCCGCTCGTCGGCGGTGCGCAGGTCGGGCGCGCTGATCGGAGCGCCGGGGTCGGCGACCAGGGCGGCCAGGAGGCGCACGTAGCGGTCCGCGACCAGCTCCGCCGTGGCGGGGTCGAACAGGTCGGCGCTGTACTCCAGGGTGCCGCCGATCCCCGCGTCCGGCGTCTCGCCCAGGCTCACCGAGAGGTCGAACTTGGCCCCGCCCGGTGCGGCTCCCGGCTCGGTCCGCACGGTGCAGCCGGGCAGCCGGAGTTCCGCGTCGGGGGTGTTCTGGAGGGTGAGCATGGTCTGGAACAGCGGGTGGCGCCCCGTGGCGCGCGCGGGGTTGGCCTCCTCGACCACGCGCTCGAAGGGCACGTCCTGGTGGGCGAAGGCCGCGAGGTCGGCGGCGCGCACGCGGTCCACCAGGTCCGCGAAGGACGGGTCGCCGGAGGTGTCGGCGCGCAGGGCCAGGGTGTTGACGAAGAACCCGACGAGTTCGTCCAGGGACCCGTCGCCGCGTCCGGCCACGGGGGTGCCCACGACCACGTCCTCCCCCGCGCCGAGCCGGGTGAGCAGCGCGGCGAGCCCGGCGTGCAGGACCATGAAGGGGCTGGCGCCGCGGACGCGGGCGAGGTCGGCCAGGGCGCGGCGCAGCTCCGGTCCGATCTCCAGCGGGACGGAACCGGCGCCGCGCTCGGGCTCGGCGGGCCGCGACCGGTCGAAGGGCAGGCGCGCCTCCTCGGGTGCGTCCGCCAGCGCGTCGCGCCAGTACGCGAGCTGCCGCGCGCCGAGGGAGTCGGGGTCGGCCTCGTCGCCGAGCAGCTCGTGCTGCCAGAGCGTGTAGTCGGCGTAGTGCACCGGCAGGGGCGTGAACCGGGGCGGCTCCCCCGCGCGCCGGGCGGCGTAGGCCCGGGCCAGGTCGCGGCCCAGCGGCGCGAGCGACCAGCCGTCGCCCGCGATGTGGTGCACGACCATCAGCAGCACCGCGTCGCCGGAGTCGAGTGTGAACAGCCGGACCCGCAGCGGCGCGTCCAGGGTGAGGTCGAAGCCGCGGGCGGACTCGTTGGCCAGCAGCCGCGGCAGGGACTCCTCGGTGCAGCGGACCGTGGTGAGGTCGGTGCGCGCCTCGTCGGGGGCCAGCACCTGCTGGAGGGGGCCGTCCCCGTCGTCGGGGAAGAGCGTGCGCAGGGTCTCGTGGCGGGCCACGACGTCGCGCACCGCGGACAGGAGCGCGTCCGGGTCGAGGTCGCCGCCCACGCGCAGGGCGACGGGGATGTTGTAGGAGCCCGCGGCCGGGTCCATCCGGTTGACGAACCACAGCCGCCGCTGGGCGGGCGACAGCGGCAGGGGGGGGGGGGGGGGGGGGGGGGGGG
>ANAW01000043.1:0-42948 GCA_000340945.1 Nocardiopsis synnemataformans DSM 44143
TCGGGTGCTCGAACAGGTCGCGGATCGACAGCGCGCCGACCTCCAGCTCGGCGCGGACGCGCGCGGCCAGGCGGGAGGCGGTCAGCGAGTGGCCGCCCAGGGCGAAGAAGTCGTCGTCGGCACCGACCTCGTCCGCGCCCAGGACCTCGGCGAACAGCGCGCACAGGACGCGCTCGCGCTCGGTGGCGGGCGGGCGGGAGGCGGTGGCGCTCCGCTCCGGGACGGGCAGCGCCGCGCGGTCGAGCTTGCCGCTGGGGGTCAGCGGGAGGGTGTCCACGCGCACGAGCGCGGACGGGACCTGGTGGGCGGGCAGCCGCTCGGCGGCGTGCTCGCGCACCAGGTCGGTGTCCAGGCCGGGCTCGCCGACGACGTAGCCCACCAGCCGCGCCCGGTCGCCCTCGGACACGGCCACGACGGCCGCCCGCGCGACCGCGTGGTGGCCCTCCAGGACCGCGGCCACCTCGCCGGGTTCGATCCGGAAGCCCCGGATCTTGACCTGGTCGTCGCTGCGGCCGACGAACTCCAGCGCGCCGTCGGGCGCGCGCCGTACGAGGTCGCCGGTGCGGTACATGCGGCCGCCGTCGCCCGCGACCGGGTCGGCGACGAACCGCTCGGCGGTCAGCTCGGGGCGGTTGAGGTAGCCGCGCGCCAGGTTGGCGCCCGCGAGGTAGAGCTCGCCCACGGCGCCGTCCGGGGTGGGCGCGAGCCCGCCGTCGAGGACGTAGCCGCGGCCGTTGGCCACCAGCGCGCCCAGGTCGGGGCCGGTGGCGCCGGTGACGGTCGCGGTCATGCTGTCGACCGTGGTCTCGGTGGGCCCGTAGAGGTTGAGGGCCAGGGCGGGGGCGTCGGCCAGCGTCCGCCACAGCCCGGTGTCGACGGCCTCTCCGCCCAGCGCCAGGACCGAGGGGCCGTCGTCGAGCAGCCCCTCGGCCAGCAGCGCCCGGGCGAAGGAGGGCGTGGTCTCCACGGCGTCGACGCGCTCGCGGCGCAGGTGCGCGACCAGCGCCTCGGGGTCGCGGCGGACCTCGTCGGGCACCAGGTGCATCTCGTGGCCGTCGAGCATCCACAGGACCGGGTCCCAGGAGGCGTCGAAGGACAGGCCCGCGGTGTGGGCGGCGCGGGCCGGGCGGCCCAGGCGCTCCCGGGCGGGCCCGAACAGGTGCTCGCGGTGGTGGAGGAGCAGGTTGAGCAGGGACCGGTGCTCGACGGCCACGCCCTTGGGGCGGCCGGTGGAGCCGGAGGTGTAGATGACGTAGGCGAGGTCGTCGGGGGAGGGCTCCGCGGCGCCGTCCGCGGCGGGCGGACCGGCGGGCAGCCCGTCGATCTCGGCCCGGGTGGCGGGGTCGTCCAGCAGCACGGTGCCCTTGCCCGAGGCGGTCTCGGGGGCGGTGGGTCCGGCGGCGACGGTCAGTGCGGGGGCGGCGTCGGCGGCCATGGCCGCCAGGCGTCCGGCCGGGTAGGAGGGGTCCAGGGGCAGGTAGGCCGCGCCCGACTTGAGCACGGCGAGCAGCGCGACCGGCAGGGGGGGCGGNCGGCGCCGCGCCCGGCGCCCCGGTCGGCCAGGTGGCGGGCGAGGCGGTCGCTGCGGGCGTCGAGGTCGGCGAAGGTCAGGCGGCCGTCCGGGGCGGCCACGGCGGTGTCGCCGGGCGCGTCCAGCACACGGTTCCGGAACTCGGTGAGCACCGTGTGCGGGGGCAGGTCGCGGACCGGCCCTGTCCCGGCGGCGAGCAGCGCGGCGCGCTCGCCGTCCTCCAGCAGGTCGACACGGCCCACGGCCGTGGCGGAGTCGTCGCCGAGGGAGCGGAGCATCCTCAGGAAGCGCCGCTGGTGCTCCTCCAGCCGGTCCGGGGTGTAGAGGTCGACGCTGCCGTCGAAGTCGACGCGGATGTCGCGTTCGGCCGTGATGCCGTGGACCACGATCGACAGGTCCTCGACCGGACCGATGGCCAGGTTGTGCGCCGTCGCGGGCAGTCCGGCGAAGGTGAGTTCGCGCCCGGTCGGCAGGATGTTGACCGAGGGCCCGGTCAGCCGCCCCTCGCCGGGGGCGATGCGGCGCAGCTCCTCGTAGCGGGTCCGCTGGTGGCGCAGCACCTGGCGGGCCTCCCGGGCCACGTCGCGGATCAGGGAGTCCAGGGACTGCTCGGGGCGCACCCGCACGCGCAGGGGCACGATGTTGGACAGCGTCGAGGGGACCGAGCGGGCCAGTGCGTTGCGGCGCGCGGTCACCGGCAGGCCCAGCACGACGTCCTCGGCCCCGGTGGCGCGGTGCACGTAGGCGGCGGTGGCGGCGAGCACGGCGGAGTGCAGGCCGGTGCGCGCGGCCCGCGCCGCGGCCACCGCCCCGGCGGCGTCCGCGCGGCGGATGTGGACGGTGGAGCGGTGCAGGGCGCGGGGCACGCGCTCGGGCGCGGCGGCCAGTCCCGCGGGCTCGACGCCCTCGGCCAGCCGCCCGGCCCAGAACTCGCGGTCGGCGCCGGCGGTCTCGGACTCCGCGTACTCCGCCTCGGCGTCCAGCAGGTCGCGCAGCGAGCCGAACGGCGAGGGGCCCGGGTCGCGCCCCTCGGTCATGGCGTCGTAGTACTCGGTGATGCGGCCGAGGACCAGCATCGCGCCGTAGCCGTCCAGCAGCAGGTGGTGGACCCGCTGGTAGCAGTAGTGGCGGTCGTCGGCGAGCAGGAACAGCACCTCGGCGAAGAGCTCCCCCCGCGCGACGTGCGACCTGTGCAGGTCCTCGCGCATCCACGCGAGCGCGACGGCGTCGGGGTCGTCCTCGCCGCGCAGGTCCACCACGCGCAGGCGCCAGTCCTCGGGGTACTCGACCCGCTGCCAGGGGCCCTCCCCGTCCTCGCCGAAGGCCAGGTGCAGGGCCTCGGTCTCCAGGACCGCGCCGCGCACGGCGTCCGCGAAGCGGTCGGTGTCCAGTTCCCCGCGCAGTTCGACGTACTCGGCGATGTTGTACAGCGGGTTGTCCGGGTCGAGCTGCTGCGCGTACCACAGCCCCTTCTGGGCGGCGGTCAGGGGAAGTCTGGCGGACGACTGATGATGCGGCATCGACTACCTTCCGTTCGCGCCGCGAGGGCGGCTTCGGTACGTGGCACTCACGGGGGGCGGGAGTCCGGGTCGTTCCTGGCTCGGTCGCGGCTGTGAACTGGCGGAACAGGCCCGGACGCGGCCGTGTGCGGGGTGTCGCGTGACGCGGCCGGGTGTGGGGCCCGACGCGCGAAGCAGCGGGACGGCTACGGAGTGGCACCGGTTCCGGGCGCTGTGCCGCCCGGGATTCCGGTCCGTTGACGTCCTGTGTGCCGGTCACACGTTCCGTGGTGTCATTCGTGGCTCATGCGAGGTTTGGACGGGATGACCTGAATCACACCGATCGGGCTCACGCTCCGGGGCGTGTCCGGGAGGCGCGCGGGGCCGCCCGTGCCGTGCGCACGGCTGCGCGGCTGTCCCGGCGGGGCGACGGTGCGCGGTCGCACGGGTGCGGGACCGCGCCGGTGCGCTGGCCGCACGGGTGCGTGGCCGCGCTGGTGTGCCCCGGGGCGAACGCGGGGACCGCGGACACAACGTCCGGCCCGCGGCCCGGCCGCGGGCTAGTTGTTGATCTGGTAGTTACCGATGAACAGGGTGATCAGGCTGGTGTCGCCGAGCAGTGAGCCGAGGATGCCCCCGGAGCCGTCGGCCGCGGCGGCGGGGGCGGCGGACCCGAGGAAGAGGGCGGCTCCGGCGAGGGAGGCGACGGCCAGGGCGGCGGTCCGGCGGGCGAGGGAGAACATGGGTGGTTCCTTCCGTTCGGGCGATGCGTCTACCGATGGCGGGTGCCTCTGGTGATACGTAGCGGCGGGTGCGTCTGGATTGGTGCAAAAGTTGTCAAAAACCAAAAATCTCCCTGACCTGCACTTAAGCCGCAAAAAAGATGCACGCTCCCCGTGGGCCACGAGGGACACCGCAGCCCCGAACCGGACCGCGGCCCCGCACGTCCCATAGGCGAGGCACCCCCGGGGCAAAAGGCCCCCGAGACAGAAGAAGGCCCCCGATGGAGTTCTCCGGCTACTTCGAGACCCACCTGACCCTGGACGCACCCGACGCCGAGCGCGTCGCGGAGGCCGCTCGATGGGCCGAGGAGTACGGACTCAAGTTCACCCACATCGAGCTGGACCGGGGCGAGTCCCCGTCACAGCCGATGGTCACCTACCACGGGAAGGGCACTCTGGAGGAGGAGCTGGCCGTGGCGCGGCGGTGGACGGAGCGGCTGGCCGAGGCCGGGTTCACGGTCGTCCGGACCAAGATCGAGGTGCCGCACCAGACCGCCGGGGTCCCGGCGTCGCGCGGGGTGGCCGAGCGGATGCCGGAGTCGCACTACTTCGAGACGCACGTCAAACTCCTGCTCCCCGCGTCGGCCGACCTGGCGGCCCTGTCCGCGATCGTGGAACCCCACCGCGCCCGGCTGTCGCGCAACGCGCGCAGGGTGCGCGACGACGGTTTCCAGGAGCGGTTCGTCACCCAACGGTGCTCACGTGTGGGCCGCAGGGAGGCCGCCCGGTTCGAGCACGCGCTGTTGAAGGCCCTGGAGAGGTCCGGGGTGACCCTGGAGAGAAGAGAGGGGTGGCAGCCCAGGGTCCTGTCGGTGGAGCGGGAGTTCGTCGTCCACGACACCGCCCTGTCCGTGGACGCCGGGTGGATGGACGCCGCCCCGGTCGAGGACGCCGACGAGGTGCCGCCCGGCGAGTACTCGCCGGGCAGCTACCGGCAGCGCCCGCCCGGCACCTACGTGCCCAACACCGCCGGCGCCGAGGCCAGCCAGGGAAAGGTGTTCGACCCCGCGCTCAAGCACCTGGACGACGCCTACCGGGCGGGCGAACCGGTGTTCGCCGACTCCGCCCTGGGCTCCCACTGGTGGGAGGCCAACCGGCGGGCGATGGAGCTGGCCCTGCGCGCGATCGCGGGCACGCCGTGGCGGGACAGCCTCATGCTGCGCGGCAGCATGCTCATGCCGGTGTGGGTGGGGGACGCCGCCCGGCGCCCCCGGGACCTGGACTTCGTGGTGGTCCCGGCCGAGACCGCCCCGTTCGGGGACCCGGCCGACCGCATGTTCGCGGACGTGGTCGGGGCCGTCACGGACGCGTCCGCGCGGGGGATCTCCTTCGACGCCGAGGGCGTGCGGCTGGAGAGCATCTGGACCTACGAGCGGGCGCCGGGCCGCCGCGTGGTCGTCCCGTGGCGGGCCGAGGGCCTGCCCCCGGGCACCGTGCAGATCGACGTGGTGTTCAACGAGCCGCTTCCCGAGCCGCCGGTGGCGGTGTCGGTGGCGGGGGCGGACGTGCTGGCGGCCGGTGCGGAGCTGTCCCTGGCCTGGAAGGTGCTGTGGCTGTACACGGACAGCTACCCGCAGGGCAAGGACCTCTACGACGCGGTCCTGCTGGCCGAGAGCGCGCGGCCCTCGCGGGAGCTGCTGGTCGGCGTGCTGCGCCCCGAACTGGGCGACCGGGCCGGGACCGTGGACGAGCGCTTCCTGCGGGAGGGGGGCAGCCTCGACTCCGACGAGTGGGACGACTTCGTCAGGGACTGCCCGTGGGTGGAGGGCGGCCCCGGGGAGTGGGTGGACCGCTTCGAGGCCGCTATGGCGCCCGTGTTCCGGGGGGAGTGAGCGGACCGCCCTCTCCCGGGGTGAGGGGGCCGCCCCCTTGCCGGGGGGAGGGCGAGGGGCGCGCCCCCTATCCGGGGAGGCTGAGGGGGCCGCCCCCTTTCCGGGGCGGGTGAGAGGCCGCCCTTCTCCAGGGAAGGGTGAGCGGCCCGCCCCTCTCCCGGGGAGGGCGAGGGGCGCGTCGGCGGTCAGGCCGGGGGCGAAACGGTGTGCGGGCACACCGAGGTGGGCGGGCCCCAGGGGCCCCCCGCTTCCCAGCAAACCGCGATCGGCCCCCACCCCGCCAGTCCCTTTCCGTGCCTGTGGACAACCTCCCGGTCAGCGCGGAACACGTGCCGTGCCCGGGACCGCGAACCGACCAGGCGGGAACCAGTCAGGCGCCGACCGGTCAGAGGCGGACCGTCAGACCGGGCGGACGAACGGGTCGGCGGGCGGGTCGCAGGCGATGTCCTCCTCCAGCAGCCACACCCACTCCGGGCGCCACTCGGGGGTACGGCTGGCCATCTCCGCGGCGAGGTCCCCGACCCACACGCCGACACCGAGGGCGGACTCCGTCGACCACTCCGGCCGGTGGTCGTAGGCCCGGTCGACCTCCACCGCGTCGGGGGTCGCCCGGGCACGCAGGAAGAACCACATGCCGTGCTCGGGGTGGCCTTCGGCCCGGCGCAGTTCGTGGTCGTGGTGGCCGCGCGGTTCCTCCTGGATCCGGTTTCCCCCGGCGTCCACCAGCGTGGACTGGCTCTGGCTGTTCCCACCGGTGATCGTGTAGACCACTTCGCCTCCGTGCTCGGCGGCCAGGCCGCGTAGGAAGTCGCGCAGCCCGCGCAGCGGCTCGGTCTCCCCGGGTACGGGTCGCGGCCTCTCCGCGGCCGTCCGCATCACGGACTCCACCAGGACCGACCACTCCTGATCGCTGAGTACGCGGGTCCGGCCGCGTTCGGCCGGTTTCTCCGTACCAGCGGGAAGCGGGGCGGCGGGGCGACCGTCCCCGGCGATCCCGGCGGCTCGAAGGACGCTGGTGGCCGCGGCGGTGCCGAAGGGCATCGGGTCCAGGAAGCCGAAGTCGACCGTTCCTCCCTCGACGGTGTGCTTCACCCGGGTGTAGAGCCGCTCCCCCAGGTCGTCGAAGGGGTCGCCGCCCTCGTCGGGACGCGGTCCCCCGGTCACCGACACCACCTCGTTGACGAAGGCCACGAGGTCATGGGTGGCCTCCTCCGGACCGACGAAGGCGGACAGCCGCATCCCCAGGCCGTCCTCGTCCACCTGGTCGTGGTAGGTCGAGCGCGCCCACGCCCCCTCCCACCAGTACACGAAGCCGATGGGGACGTCGCTCTCCAGCCGGGAGATCCACTCCCAGGGGAGCCACTCCGGGGCGTCCGCGTACGGATTGACCGGGGGCTGGAAGGGGCTGTCGGTGCGACCCGCCCGGTCCCAGCCGATGAGCAGGTACCGGCCACCCTCGACACGGGCCATCCGCCACCAGTTGCCGCCGCCGTCCTGGAGGAGCAGGACACCGTCGTCCTCGACCCGGTGCCCCTCCGACCAGACGGGGCCGAAGCCGGTGGACAGCGCGATCCTCAACGCGCCGAGCGTCCAGAGCACCTCGGGGCTCGGCAGGTCCTCAGAGCGTCCGGGGCTGTGGAATCCAGATGACACGGGCTCTCTCCTGCGAATCGGGGGCGGTGGGGACTTTGTCGCATGTACCTCCGACACTCCGCGCGGCGGAAAGGTTCGGCGCGGCGCGGTTCCGGAGGCATCCCCGGTGGAAGTGCTGGCGGCGCTGTTGGCGCGAGCACTGGCGGGCGGACTGACTAGCCTGTGGGGCATGCGGGAGATCCGGAAAGAACCGCGCGGGTGGACCCGCCCGGCCCTCGAGGCCGTGCTGTGGGCCCTTCTGGGCGCGCTGGTCGTGATCGAGCTCTCCGGGGCCCGCGACCGGCCGCCGGTCCTCGAAACGTGCCTCCTGCTGCTCGCCCTGGCCGTCGCGGCGGCCCTGTCCCGCCCCCTGCCGCTCGTCTCCCTGGGCGTCATGCTCGCCGGGGCGGTCCTCCAGACATCCGCCTCGGTCCTCATGGTGGAGAACAGCGTGTTCACGCCCTGGCTGGCCGTGGCGGCGCTGGCACTGCTCACCGGCCTGCGTTCGGAGCGGGTGCGCCCGGTGGTGGCGCTGGTGATCGTGGCGTGCTCGTTCACCCTGGTCCTGCACCTGCTGAGGGGGCTGGTGACCGGCACCGACGTCCGCGCGTTCCTGTCCGACTCCGTGAACTGGCTGGGCATCGTCCTCACCATCGCGCTGAGCACGCTCACCCCGTGGCTGTTCGGCCGCTACCAGCGCCTGCGCCGCCAGGTGTGGCGGGGCGGCTGGGAGATCGCCGAACGCATGGAGCGGACCCGCGCGGCCGAGGCCGACCGCGCCCGTCTGCGCGAGCGCGCCCGGATCGCGACCCGGATGCACGACTCCCTCGGCCACGACCTCGCGCTGATCGCGGTGCGCGCGGCGGCCCTGGAGATGACCGCCCGGGAGGACTCCGAGCAGAGCCGGTCCGCCGGGGAGCTGCGCACGGCGGCGCACGAGGCCAACCTGCGGCTGCGGGAGATCATCGGGGTGCTGCGCGAGGACGACGACGGTGGCGACAGCGGCGGCCACGGCGAAGCCGCCTCCGGGCTGGGCGCGGGCGAGCCGGACGCGGGCAAGCCGGACGCGGGCAGGCCGGACCCGGGCGGGCCGGACGCGAGCGAACCGGTGGCCGTCCTGGTGCAGCGCGCCTCGGACGCCGGTATGCGGGTCCGACTGCTGCGTGAGGGTCCCGATCCGGACCCGTCCGCCCCGGGCGGCGGCGCCGTGCACCGGGTGGTCCAGGAGGCGCTGACCAACGCCGCCAAGTACGCGCCGGGGTCGGAGGTGACCGTGCGGGTGGTCCGCGGGGCCGACCGGACCCGGGTGTCGGTCGGCGACGCCGGACCGCCCGGGGCCGTGCGGACGATCCTGCCCGCGCGGAGCGGGGGCGGGTCCGGCCTGGCCGGACTGCGCTGCCTGGTGGAGGAACTCGGCGGGAGCTTCACCGCGGGCCGGGAGGAGGGCACGGGGTTCACCGTGCGGGCGACCGTGCCCGACCCCGGCGCCGAGGGCGGGGCGGAGGAGCCCGGGGAGTCGGAGACGCGCCGCGCCCACAGCGAGGCCCGCGGCCTCGCGCAACGTCGGCTGCTGGCCGCCGTGGCCGTTCCGGCCGCGCTGGGTCTGGGTCTGGTGGCGGTCGGTTTCGCTCTGCTGAGCTGGGTCGGCGTCAACACCGTCCTGCCTGCGGAGCGGTACGGGCGGTTGTCCGTGGGGGACGACCGGGAGCGGGTGGAGGAGGTGCTCCCCCGGTTCTCCTATCCCGAGGATTCGGTGTCGGCCCGGGAGTCCGAGCCGCCCGCGCCGCCCGGTGCGCGATGCTCCTTCTACCTGTCCCGGTACGAGAACGGGCTGCCGCCGGTGTACCGGTTGTGCTTCGAGGAAGGCGTCCTGGTCGCCAAGGACGAGATCCACCGGACCGACTGACCGGGCGGCCCAGTAGGGTGTCGGCGTGAACGCGACAGACGGTACCGGGGTGCTGCGTCTCATCCTCGCCGACGACGAGGCGATGATGCGCGCCGGGTTGCGCGCGATCCTGTCGGCGGCGCCGGGGATCGAAGTGGTGGGCGAGGCCGGGGACGGCGCCGCCGCCGTGGCCCTGGTCGCCGAGCTCCGCCCCGACATCGCGCTGCTGGACGTGCAGATGCCCGGCACGGACGGCCTGGCCGCGACCGAGGTCATCGCCCGGGAGTACCCGGGGACGGCGGTCGTCATCCTCACCACGTTCTCCGAGGACGCCTACATCGCGCGGGCCCTGTCCGGGGGCGCCAGCGGTTTCGTGCTCAAGAGCGGGGACCCCCGGCAACTGGTGGAGGGGCTCCGCGCGGTCGCGGAGGGCGGGGCGTACCTGTCGCCGGAGGTGGCGCGCCGGGTGATCGACGAGCTGGACTCCTCCGGGGGCCGGTTGTCCCGCGCGTCGGCCGCACGAGAGCGGACCGGGCGGCTCACCGAACGCGAACGCGGGGTGCTGGCGCTGGTCGGCGAGGGGTGCTCCAACGACGAGATCGCCCGCCGCCTGGCCATCGCCCCGGGCACGGTCAAGGTGCACGTGGGGTCGATCCTCACCCGGCTCGACGTGCGCAACCGGGTGCAGGCCGCCATCGTGGCCTACGAAGCCGGGCTGGTCTGAGGCCGCGCCCTACCCCTTTGTGCCTACCCGGCCGCTGCCGTCCAGGAGATGTGCGCGGAGTGCCCGGAGGCCGACCATTGCGGCATGAACACCGCCAACTCCACCCGCGCGAAGCGCGCGACCGCCTACGGTTCGGCCGCCCTCGTCCTCGCCGCGTCCTTCTCCATCCCCACCGCCCTCAACGCGGCCACCGACCCCGGGAGCGTGGTCCTCACGCCACCCGAACCCACCGGCCCGCACGCCGTCGGCCGAACCGAACTACACCTCGTCGACCCCGACCGCGGCCACCCCTGGGTGGAGGAGGCCACCGAACGGGACGTCATGGTCAGCATCTGGTACCCGGCCGAGGACGACACCGGCACCGGCACCGGGGACGACACCGGCACCGGCGAACCCGCGCCCTACGTCACGCCGTCCGTCGCCGGGGTGCTCAGGAGCGAACTGGAGCAGGGGGGACTCCACCGCGACAGCGTCGACTTCGACGCCTTCCGGGTCAACGCCCTCCAGGACGTTCCGGTCGCCGACAAAGGCCCGTTCCCCGTGGTCCTCTACTCCCCCGGGATGGAGCAGTCCCGGTTCCTCAACGCCCTGCACCTGGAGGAACTCGCCTCCCACGGGTACGTGGTGGCCGCCATGGACCACCCCTACGAGACGCTCGCCGTGGACATGCCCGACGGCCGGGTACTGCGCACGAGCGCCCCCTCCTTCAGCACCGAGTCCCTCAAGGAGGCCCTCACGGTCCGGCGCGCGGACACCCGCCTGGTCCTGGACGGGCTGACCGCGCTCTCCGAGGGCGGCAGCCCCGACGCGGGCGGCCAGGAGCCGCCCCCGGGACTGGGCGAGGCGCTGGACATGGACGCGGTGGGCATGTTCGGCCACTCCGCCGGAGGGCTCACCGCAGCCGAGGTGATGCTGGAGGACGAGCGTGTCGACGCGGGGCTGGACCTGGACGGCACCATCGGCTACCACGTCGGGAACGAGGTGTGGTCGGAGGCCAACCTGCGGGGAGCCGACCGCCCCTTCGCGCTCCTGACCGCGGGCAGGGCCGGGGTCGAGCTCCAGCCGCACCACAGCGGGTACAGCGCCGGTTTCCGGACCTTCGTCGAGGCCTCCTCGGTCGACGTCCTGGAGCTGTACATGGCCGAGGGCGAGCACTTCAGCTACACCGACCACCAGTGGGTCCTGCCCGCCGTCGACGAGGCCCTCCAGCCGGGCAGCCGCTCCTGGCCCGACCTGGTGGAGGGGTCGATCGGCACCGTCGACCCCGAGGAGTCCGTCCGGGCGCAGCGCGCCTACGTCACCGCCTTCTTCGACGCCCACCTGCGCGGTGAGCGGGACCCCATCCTGGACGCCCCCTCGCCGGACCTCCCCGTGATGGAGTTCGTCGGCGAGGACTAGCCCCAGAACAGGCCCCGGGAGGCGGCTCTCAGGGCGCGCACAGCCGTGCGGACAGCACCTCGCGCGCCCACTCCTCCCACCGTTCGTGCGGCCAGCCCCGGTCCCGGACGAACGCCAGGTACAACTCGGGGCCGAGCACGCCGTACAGCTCGTCGGCGGCACGGGCGGCGTCCAGTCCGGGCGCCGCCCCCGGCTTGTCCACGAGGGCCCGGGCGAAGGCGGTCTGCACCGTGTACCGCGGGTCGGGCGGGGCGTCCTCGCCCCACAGGCCGTTCACGGCGGGGTCGTTGGCGGCGGCGACCCTGAGCATCTCGGTGACCTCGGCGACGCGCGCGAGCACCCGTCCCGTGCCCGCGACGTGGGCGCGAAGCGCCGAACGGGCGTCCGGCCTGCCCGCGGCGTCCCGGAACCAGGGCCGCTCCAGGGTCGGCACGGGCTCGTCGTCACCGGCGATCGCCGTGTCGACCACCTGTTTGAGCAGGGCCTTCTTGGTGCCGAACGTGTAGAAGAGCGTCTGCACCGCGACCCCGGCCCGGTCGGCGATGTCCTGCATGGGCGTGGCCCCGAAACCGTTCTCCACGAACAGCTCCCCGGCGGCCTCCAACATGCGCAGGCGGGTCGCGCGCGCCTTCTCGGCCCGTTTCCCCCCGGTCTTGACCTGGTTCATGCGAGCAGCTTATAACTAGGATCAGTCACTAGTGAACAGCTCTAGTGAAAATCGCGCGAGGAGGCGCCATGGCCGCGGTGGTCAACACCGAACAGCAGCAGGTCTGGAACGGATGGCTCGGGGAGCACTGGGTGCGGTGCCCGGACCGCTACGACGGCCTGCTGGAGGGGTTCAACGCGTCGGTCCTGGACGCGGCCGGGATCGGCGCGTCCTCACGCGTGCTCGACGTGGGGTGCGGAACCGGCCAGCTCACCCGCGACGCGGCCGCCAGGGCACCGCGCGGTTCGGCCACCGGCGTGGACATCTCCGAGCGGATGGTCGCCGCCGCCCGGGAGCGGTCGCGGGGGTCGGCCAACGCCTCCTTCGTGCTCGCGGACGCGCAGGTGCACCCCTTCGCCGACGGGGGCTACGACGCCGTGGTGAGCAGGGGCGGCGTCATGTTCTTCGACGACCCCGTGGCCGCCTTCGCCAACGTCGGCCGGGGCCTGCGCGCGGGCGGGCGCCTGGCCTTCCTCGCGCCAGGCGAGCCCAACCCGGAGTACGCGCGGGCGACCGCCGCCCTGCGCCCGCACATGAGCGAGCCCTCCCCCACCACCCGGCGCATGATGTCCCTGGTGGACCCGGAGGCCGCCCGCGCGCTCCTGGACGCGTCGGGTTTCCGGGAGGCGGGCGTCGAGCGCGTCGGGGCCGTCGCCGTCCTGGGCGCGGACCCCGTGGACGCCGCGGAGTTCGTGTGCGGCCAGGGCATGGTGCGGTCCTGCCTGGACAGGCTCGACGACGGCGTCCGGGACAGGGTCCGCAGGGACCTGGAGGAGGGCCTGGCCGCCTTCCACACCGCCGACGGCGTCCGGGTCGAGGACTCGGCCTGGCTGGTCAGCGCCGTACGCGCCTGATCCGGGCGGGGCGGCGTCGCAGCCGCCCCGCCCGGATCCTTACATGTCGCGCACGCGCAGCCGCCTCGTGGACACGGCCCCGGGGGCGATCCCGCCGGGTCCCTACACGCCGCGCACACGCAGCCGCCTCGTGGACACGGCCCCGACGTAATCCGCCGGGTCCCTACACGTCGCGCACGCGCAGTTCGGTGTGGGCCACGATCTGCGCGGCCAGGGCCCAGCCCACGACCACGGCGATGTTCACCGGCCCGTCGTGCGGCGCCGTGTAGAAGCCCACGTCACCGCCCGCGTAGAACTCGACCCCGGCCGCTCCCGGCATCAGCGCCGCGAAGTCGTTGATCATCTGCACCTGGGAGAGCTGTAGGACTATCGGCAGCCCCATGAGCAGCAGGAACCCCACGATGAACGTGCCCGGCATGCTCCGCATCGCCGTGCCGACCCCGACGAACAGCACCGCGAACAGCGCCATGCACACGCCCGCGCTCAGCGCCGTCACCACGGTCTCGGCGACGTCGGCGGAGGCGTACCGGCCGACGAACACGCTCAGCACCGCGACCGCCGTCACCGTGGCGAGCACGCCCGCCGCGAAGGCCAGACCGGCGGTCACCAGCGTACGCGCGACCAGCACGGTCCCCCGGGCGGGCCGCCACAGCAGCGTGCTGGTGACGCTGCGGTTGCCGAACTCCCCGGTCGCGGCCAGCGCGGCCATCACCAGCACCGCGATCTGCACCAGGTAGAAGTGCCCCTGCGAGGTGAGCCGCATGAACGCGGCGCCGTCCGCCTCGTCCGGGTTCTCCATGATCCGGGTCCACTCGGTGTAGCCCATGAGCGCGGCGAACACGGCCATGCCCGCCAGCGCGGCGCCGAACGCCCACCACGTGGAGCGCAGGGACGACTGCCGGACCCATTCGGCGGCGACCTCGCGGAACAGGTCCGTCCGGAGGCGGCCCCCGGAGCGGTCCGCCCCTGTTCTCGCCGCCTTCGCCGACCCCACCGCCCGCCCCGTGCCTCCGGGGCTTCCCTGGCCTTCCTTCACACCCGTGGCACCAGACACCTTCGACACACCCGACATGCTCTCCTCACCCCTGTCGTCCTGCCCGTTCCGGTTCTCGCTCCGGGCTCGCGCCCCCTCCTCCTGCCAGCGGATCACCGGGACCTCCCGCGTCCCAGACGGCGCAGCGGCCCGGCCGGTCCCGCGGTGTTCCCGGGACGCACCGGGTCACCGGCGACGGCTCCGGTGCTCCCCGCGGCGTTCCCGGGGGCGGGCACCGCGTTCCCCGCGGCTTTCCGGACGGAGGCAGCGGGCCCGGAACGGGCGCCGTACTCGACGGCGTCCCCGGTCAGCTCCAGGTAGGCCTCCTCCAGAGAGGCCTCCTCCAGCCGGAGCCCGTGGACCCGCGCTCCCACGGCGTGCGCGTGGTCTCCGACCTCCGCCGCGCCGAGCCCGAACACCCTCAGACCGGCGCCCCGGACGCCCCTGTCGTCCCGGGTGCCACCGGTACCCCGGGCCGATCCTTCGGCACCGGAGTCCCCGCCGTCACCAAGCTCCCCGTCACCCTCACGCCCCCGGGCGTCCCGGACACCTCCTCCGTCTCCGTGTTCTCTACCGCCCCGGACGCCCCTGTCGTCCCGAGTGTCCTCCGCGGCCTCGACCCGCACCGACGGCCCCAGCCGCTCCAGCGCCTCCCGCAGCTTCGCGGCGTCCGGGCTGTGGACCAGCACGTGCGTGCGCGACCAGGCCGCGATCACGTCGGAGATCGGCGCGTCCGCGATCAGCCGCCCCCGGCCCACCACGACCAGGTGGTCGGCCACCATCTCCATCTCGCTCATCAGGTGGCTGGAGACGAACACGGTGCGCCCCTCGTCGGCGAGCCGCCGCGTCAGGTCGCGCATCCACCGCACGCCGTCCAGGTCGAGCCCGTTCACCGGCTCGTCGAACAGCAGCACCCCCGGATCCCCCAGCAGCGCGTCCGCGACGCCCAGCCGCTGGCGCATGCCCAGTGAGTACCCGTGGACCCGCTGGCGCGCGACGTCGGTCAGGCCGACCTCGTCCAGCACCTCGTCCACCCGGCTCCTCGGGATCCCGCCGCCCGCCGCCTTCGCGGTCAGGTGGGCGCGGGCGCTGCGCCCGGGGTGGGCGGCGTCCGGCGACAGCAGGGCGCCGACCTGCCGCGTCGGCCGGTCCAGCCGCCCGTACTCCCGGCCGTTGACCAGCGCCTGGCCCGACGTGGGCCGGGCCAGGCCCAGCAGCATCCGCATGGTCGTGGACTTCCCGGCGCCGTTGGGTCCCAGGAAGCCGGTCACACGCCCGGGTTCGACGGTGAAGGTGAGCCCGTCCACCGCCGTCCTCCCCCCGTAGCGTTTGGTCAGCTCGCGCACCGTGAGCACGGTTTCCCCTCTCGTTCGCTCTCCTGGTGCACCACGCTAGGAAGAGGGGCCCGGGGCCCGCATCTGTGGTTCGTCGGGAGCCGGGTACGCACTTGTGCCTACCCGGCGCCGCCCGGGGCCGTTTCGCCGGACCCGCGTTTCGGGTAGGTCCCGTTGGTGACGGCCAACCGGTCGAACGGGGGGAGAGATCATGCGGGCGTCCATCGGCGACTACGTGCGCACGCACGGGGTCGTGAGCACCGAGGGTCAGCACGTCGGGGAGATCGTGGAGATACGCGGCGCCGACGACGGGCCGCCGTACGTGGTGCGGTTTCCCGACGGTGAGGAACGGCTCGTCTACCCCGGGCCGGAGACGGTGGTGGAACCCCGGCACCCGGTGGACTGAGAGACACCGGAGGGGCCGCCGGGACGGCCGGGACACCCGGAACGGACGGGACTGCCCGGGCGTCCGACACCCAGGTGGGCGGGAAGGCCGGGGCCGCCGGGACGGCCGGAACTGCCCGGGACCGGGCCCGGCACCGGCCGGGATCGCGGCGGACACGCAGGACGGCGGCGGGCGTGACGCCCGCCGCCGTCGTGTCCTGTGCCTACGCGGGGATCAGACCGACAGCCGGTCCAGGAAACCCGCCAGGTTGGTCGAGGCGCGGGCGATCTGCTCGTCCACGGTGAGGGACTCCTCGAACCGCCCTCCCTGCTCCGGCTCCTTCTTGCCGCGGATGTACAGCGAGCAGGCGAAGTCCGTGCACATGTACAGCCCCACCGTGCTGCCGTTCTGACCGGCGCGCCTCGCCTTGGGCGCGGCCAGCAGGGCCACGCCCCGCCCGGGGTGGGTGGTCAGGCACACCGAGCACATGCTCCGGCGCAGTCCGGCGCGGGCGTTCGACAGTCGGAAGGCCACGCCCACGAGCCGGTCACCGTGCTCGGTGACGAGGTAGGCGCGTTCGTGCGCGGTGTGGTCGCGCCAGCCGAGGAAGTCCAGGTCCTCCCACGGGCGCCGGTCCAGGTCGCGCGGCAGTGAGAGCCGCTGCGCCTCCCCCTTCGAGCAGTTCACGAACGACGTCCGGATGTCCCGCTCAGTCAAAGCTCTCATGGCAGGGACGCTAACGCCGCAGGTCGGGCTCCGGCAACGCTTTTACGGCGCGGCGGACTCCACCCGCGCGACGCGGACCGCCCGCACCACCGGGTACGTCGGCCGCTCAGTCCGCACACCCCGTGCCCCGTGTGTCCCATCCCACCCGCGCCAACCGCTCCCGGGGCTTCCGGGCGCGCGTCACCCCGGTCCCCACTCCCGCTGTCCCCGGGTGCTCGGGTGCTCGGGTCCTCGCCCCGCGGCCTCACCGCCTCAGGGACGCCTGATCAGGTAGAGCGCGAAGGGCTCTCCCCCGTGGCGGATCTCGCGCGCGTAGCCGAACCCGAGCCGTTCCATGACCGCGCGGGAACGGAGGTTGTGCACCTCGGTGAAGGAGGCCACCTCGTCCGCGCCGAGGTCGTCGAAGGCGAACGCCAGTCCCGCGCGCCCGATCTCGCTGGCGTAGCCGAGCCCCCAGAAGCACTCGCGGATCGCCCAGCCGACCTCCAGGCACCAGAGGGAGTCCACCACCGCGTGGGACAGGCCGCCGCGACCCACCAGCTCGCCGGTCCACCGGTCGTGCGCGATCCACTTGTGGACGCCGTCGGTCTCCCAGGCGCGTCCCATGTGCAGGGCGCTCTCCCAGGCCTCCCCCCGCGTCCACCTGCCGCCGTACCACCGGGCGACGCCGGGGTCCCGGTGCAGCCGCCACAGCTCGCGGGCGTGCTCGGGGCCGATGGGGTCCAGTCGCAGCCTCGGCGTGAGGCGGACTCCGGACGGGCCCCGCGGACCGGCGGGACCGGCCGGGGTTCCCGGTGGAGCGCGGCGGCGTTGTCTGCGGTTGAAGCCGGTCACAGGTACTCCAACCGTGCGTGGGCGTCGGACGGGACGGCGGCGGGGTCCCGGTCGCCGGAGGAGTCGTCGAGTGCGTGGAGGAGTTCCTCCAGCCGGGGGCGGCGGTCCCGCAGCCGGTCGGCGTCCAGCTCGCGCAGCGGCGCGCTCCTCAGCCGCCCCTGGTCCTCCCCGCCCACGCGGTGGGGGCAGGCCTCGATCCGAGCGACCAGGGGGTGGCGCGTGAAGACCGCGTACGCCTCCTCGACCGCGCCGCGCACGTCCCCGTGCGCACCGGGCGGCTCCCCGGCCACACCGCGTGCGTCCCCGCGCACGTCGCGGGTGCCCTCCGCCGCACCGGGCGGGCTCCCGTCCGCCCTCTCCGCTCCCACGCGGAAAAGTCTAGGTCCCGGCCCTCCCGTACGGCCGTCACCGCCGTGTACTGGGACTTTCCCGTTATCCGCCGGGCACTCCGCGCGTGCCGTCCCCCCGGCGGCACCGTCCGGGCGTCAGTCCCGCTGGAAGAGGCGCGCCGTGTACAGGACCGCACCGGAGGCCAGCCCTGCCAGGGCCAGCGAGGCCGCGAACGAGGCGGCTTCGAGCACGAAGCCGGAGAGCTCGACCGTCTCGGCCAGGAACCGGCGCGAGGCCTGGCGCGTGAGGACGAACACGGCCACGAAGACGACGAAGGAGACGACCGAGGAGACCTTCACCGGAGTGTTCCGGGGCGCTGGAGAGGACACATGCGGGCCATCCTAGGACGCGCCGCCTTCGGTCACTCCCCGGGGTGGTGAAGCCGTCCCGGACCGTGTCACGCCCTGGCACGCACGGGGTACAGGCAGCAGACTGGGCCCCGTCCGGGACCCCCCGGGCACGCGTCGAGGAGGACACATGGAACTCGGTATGCACGTCGCCGACCTCACCTGGGACGGCGGCACACCCGCCATCGCCCCCACGCTCGCCGACACCGCCCGCGCCGCCGAGGCCGCGGGCATCTCGCGGCTCACGGTGATGGACCACTTCTGGCAGATGGGCGGGGACATCGGCCCCCAGGAGAACGCCATGCTGGAGGCGTACACCACCCTGGGCTTCCTGGCCGCGCACACCGAGCGGGTCCTCCTGCACACCCTGGTCACGGGGGCCGTGTACCGCGAACCGGGCGTGCTGGCCAAGCAGATCAGCACCCTGGACACGCTGTCCGGCGGACGCGCCGGGCTGGGCGTGGGGGCCGCCTGGTACGCCGACGAGGCGCACGGCCTGGGCATCCCGTTCCCGTCCACGGCGGAGCGGTTCGAGCGCCTGGAGGAGACGATCCAGATCTGCCTCCAGATGTGGGGCGGGGACGAGGGCCCCTACCGGGGCAGGCACCACACGCTGGAGCGCACCCTCAACTCGCCGCAGAACATCTCCGCACCGCACCCGTACCTGATGGTCGGCGGCGGCGGTGAGCGCAAGACCCTGCGCCTGGTCGCCCAGTACGCGGACGCGTGCAACATCTTCGGCGGCCCGGAGGCGGCGCACAAACTCGACGTGCTCAGGCGGCACTGCGAGGACCTGGGACGCGACTACGACCGGATCGAGAAGACCACGACCTTCGCCGTCACCCCCGCCACCACCCGGGACGCACTGGTCAGGCAGCTGCTGGAGCTGGCCGCGACCGGGTTCTCGGTCGCCTACGTGTACGGACAGGGCTTCTCCGACCCCCGCCGCACGGTCGAATTGTTCGACTCCGTCCTGCCCGAGGTCGCGGACGCCTGAGCCGGGCGGCTCCGGCGCCCGTGCCGGAAATCCGCGTGCGGCGGGAGACCGCGGCGCGTACCGTCGGGAAATCCGACCACAGGGGGGCGGCACATGGCGGACGGACCGCGCGTCTTCGAGGTCCTCGTGCCCGGCTACGACAGCCTCGACGAGGTGCTCGCGCTCCAGGAACCGGTGGCGCTGCTCCTGTGCCCCGACCCGCCGCACGCGGGTCCGTGCGAGGTGCCCTGGAGCCTGGGCCTGCGCGCGGAAGAGGAGGAGGACGACCCCGTGGGGACCGGTCACACGCTGGTCGCGGGCCTCTACTCCACCCGGGAACGGGCCGGGGAGATCGCGGCGCGGATCGGCGCGGAGCTGGGCCGCACCGCCCGTCTGGTCGAGGCCGATCCGGGCGGCCACGAGGAACTCGTCGAGCAGGACCGGGCCGGACGCGGCCGGTGAGCACACGGGCCACGACGGCCCCGACAGCGCGACCGGCCCCGACAGCGTGGCCGACCCCGACGGCGCGACCGGCTTCGAACGCCGCGACGGCCTCCACGCCTACGGGCGCGAGCGGCCCGGCCCGTCGGGCGAACGGGCCGGAACCGCCTCCCGGACAGGGGTCAGAGCGTGTCGATCAGCTCACGGCACGCCTGCTCGCAGCGTCGGCACGCCTCCGCGCACACCCGGCAGTGCTCGTGCATGGAGGCGTGCTGCTCGCACTCGTCGGCGCAGGTCTTACAGGTCTGCGCGCAGGCCTCCAGGACCGCGCGGGTCAGGTTGGCGTCGTAACCGGTGTGGCGCGAGAGCACCCGGCCGGTGGTCTCGCACTGGTCGGCGCAGTCGAGGTCGGTGCGGACGCACTTGACGAGGTCGGCCACCCCGTCCTCGCTCAGACAGGCGTCCGCGCAGGCGGTACAGGCCTGGGCGCACTCGAAGCACGCCTCGATACAGGCCCGCAGCCTCTCGCGGTCCACCCCGCCCAGGTCCTTGGGATAGGTCTCCAGCATCTGGCTCGCCACGCTCATGGCGTTCCCCCTCGGCGTCGTGCGGCGCCGGGAGCGGGCGCCCCCGGCCCTGGTCCGCACTCCCACTAACCGGCGGGTGGCGGGAGCAAACGCGGGAGGGGACCGACGCGGGCGCCGGGTGGTCCCGGCGCCCGCCGCACGGAGGGTCAGTGACCGCCGTGGTCCTCCTCCGACTCCTCCTCGGAGCCGTTCTCCTCGGAGCCGCCGTCGCCGCCGTCACCGAGCATCGCGTCCATCCGCTCGATCTCGGCCTCCTGGGCGTCGACGACCTCCTGTGCGAGCTCGCGGGCCCCGGGGTCGACGCCGTTCGCGAGCTGGTCCTCGGCCATCTGGACCGCACCTCGGTGGTGGGCGATCATCAACTCCAGGAACAGCGTGTCGAAGGCCTCCCCCTCGGCCCGCTCCAGCTCCGCCATCTGCTCCTCGGTCATCATCCCGGACATGCCGTGGTGCTCCCCGTCACCCGCGGGCTCGACGCCCCAGGCGTCCAGCATCCCTTCGAGCTGCTCGATCTCGGGCCCCTGGGCGGCCTCGATCTCGGCCGCGAGGGCCCCGACCTCCTCTCCCGCCCGGCCCTCGGCGAGCCGGGACATCTCCACGGCCTGCTCGTGGTGCGGGATCATCATCCGGGCGAACATGACGTCGGCGTCGTTGAACTCGGCCGCCGACTGCTCGGCGGACTCGGGCGCGGGGGCGGTGCCTTCCCCACCGCCGCAGGAGGAGAGGAACAGGGCGGCGGCCAGTGCCGCCGGAACCGCCAGGAACGCGCGCGTACGGAACTGCGTGGTCATCTCGGTCCTTCTTCATGGCGTCTTCGCGCATGGCGCGGGGCGCCACGGCGAGATGAACAGGGCTCGGGACCGGGTGTCGGGGCGCGTGGGGCCGCTGTGACACCCGGGAGGGGCATCTACACCCTCAGCACCTGCAGCTTCGCCAGAGACGGGGGTTCGGGCGGCGCGTCGCGCGCCACCCACCGGAGCAGCGAGGACGGCGGCAGCGGCAGCGGTCCCGGCCAGAGGAGGAAGACCGCGGCGGCCAGCCCGACGAGGGCGGCCACCAGGGCGGCGACCGCCAGGCACATCGTCGTCGGGTCGGTGACGGGGGACGGGGCGTGCGCATCCGGATCGGAGTCCCCGCCCGGAACGGCGTGCGCATCGACCCCGGACGCGGCGTAGGCCCCCGGAGCGGAGTAGGCGTCCGGAACGGGGTCGGCGTGCGCACCGGACCCGGCGACGTAGGCCCCCGCGGACGAAGCGACGTACGCCTCCGGGACGGGCCCAGCTTGCGCACCGGACCCGGACACGGGGTCGGCTCCCACGGCCGGAACGGGGTACGCCTCCGGAACGGGGGCGGCGTGTGCGACGACCGAGGCGGTGGAGACGGGAGAGGCGTGCTCCGCTCCCGGGGACGCGTGCCCCAGCGTGTGCATTCCCGCCACACCGAGCAGCACGGACACCAGGAGCAGCATCCGCGCCCAGGCCAGTCCGGGGTGCGCCGTGCGCCCGCGCGCGGCCCGGCCCACGGCCCCCACCGTGGGCGCCGCACCGCGCGGGAGGAGCGACAGGACACGGGCGTACGTGCTCGTCACCAGCGCTTCCTCCCCCCGCTCCCCGCCGCGCACGGCGGAACCGTTCCGGGTCCGGGGCCCCGCCCGGACCGGCTCCACCAGGGTAGAACCGGCCTCCGGAGGGCTTCGACCGCCCCCGGCTTACCCCCTACCCCTAGTGGGTAAAGGAGGCCGCGCCCGGCCCCGTACGCGGCGCACGGGGTCGGGCGCGGTTCCGGCGGGCACCGGTCAGCGGGCGCCGCTCAGGTGGTGACCTCCTCCACCCGGGCCCGCGCCGCCGCCTCGACGCTCCTCCTGATGTGCTCCATCTCGGACGGGATGTTCTGGTTGTACTTGACGGTCATCTGCTCGTCGTCGAAGGGCGCGTCGGGCCTCATCGAGAACTCGTACTGCCAGGTCAGACGTACTCCCTCCGGCACCTCCTCGTAGGACCAGTGGATCCGCACGTACTCGAAGCCCTCGGTCTGGACGCGGTGGGACCACGCCTCCCCCGCCTCGCGGTCCACGGTGCGCTCGGACACCCAGCTCCACACGCGCCCCTGCTTGTCGGGGTGCTTGGTGACGCGGAAGCGCGTGGTGTCGCCCTCCTGCTGGAGGATCTCCACCGAGGAGTGCCAGGTGAAGATCTCGGGCCAGGAGGCGACGTCGTTGGTCAGCTCCCAGACGAAGTCGTAGGGCGCGTCGATGACGACGCTGTGCTCGATGCTTCCGGGCACGGGATCACATTCCTTTCGCGGGGGCCGGAACGCCCCCGTTGACGAGGGTGGCCAGCGCGACCGGGGAGGGCGCCGCCTCGGCGTCCGCCCCGAGCTTGCGGCCGACGCGGCGCTCGATCTCGGCGACGATGCCCATGACTCCCAGGGAGTCGATCCCCAGTTCGTCGAAGGTGCTCGTGGAGGCGGTGGCGGCGTCGGTTCGGACACCGGCGCAGGCGGACATGAGTTCCACCAGCTCCTCCATCTCGATGTGTCTGTCGGACATGGGTCTCCTCGGAATCTCGTGTGTCGGGTCACGTGTCGGTTCGTGTGCCGGTCCGCGTGCCGGGCGCGTGCGCCGGGTCGTGTACCGGTTCATGTGTCAGGTCGCGTACCGGGTCGTGCGCCGGGTCCCATGCCGGGCGCGTGTGCCGGTCCGCGTGCCGGTTCGTCCGCCTGGCGCGTGTCAGGCCTGGCCAGGGCGTGTCAGGCCTGGTCGGGGCGCGTCAGGACGACGGCGGAGTTGCCGCCGCCCAGGCCGCGCGACAGGACCAGCGCCGTGCGCAGGCGCGCGGCGCGCGGCACCCGGACGACCAGGTCGAGGCCGCTGGGCGCGTCGGGGACGTTGGGTGTGGGCGGGACGACCTGGTGTTCCAGGCTCAGGACCGCCGCGGCCACGTCCAGCGCGCCCGCCCCGGCGTAGGCGCGTCCGAAACCGGCCTTGGGCGCGGTGACGGCCACCCCGTCCGGGAACAGTTCGCGCAGCACCGCCGCCTCGTCGGCGTCGGCCTTGGGCGTGCCCACCGCGTCGGCGAAGACCACGTCCACGTCCCCGGGGGCGACACCGGCCCGGCGCATCGCCTCCCGTGCCGCGTGCAGGAGCCCGGCGCCGCCCGGGTCGAACGCGCCGACCCCGCCGAAGGTGCTCGCGTGCCCCGCGACCGCGGCCCGGATCCTGGCGCCGCGCGCCCGCGCCGCGACCTCGTCCTCCACCACGGCGACGGCCGCGCCCTCGGCCGGGACGTAGCCGCCCACCCCCTCGGTGAAGGGGAGGTAGGCCGTGCGGGGGTCGTCACCGCGGCTGAGGACGTCGGCCCCCGCGTGGCAGGCCAGGGCGAACGGGGAGCCGATCGGGGCCTCGCTGCCGCCGACCAGCATCGCGGAGGTCCCGCGCCGCAGGGCCTGTTCGCCCTGGCCCAGGGCGTCGAGCATGCCCGGCTCGTCGGTGACCAGCACCCCGCACATGCCCTTGAGCCCGTTGCTGATGGAGATCTGTCCGGTGCTCGCCGCGTAGAACCAGGCGATGGACTGGTAGGGGCCGACGTGGTCGGGGCCCCTGCTCCACAGGGCCTCGATCTCGCGCTGGCCGAACTCGACGCCGCCCGCGCAGCTGCAGATCAGCACGCCGACCGCGTAGGGGTCGGCGCCGGGGTCCAGCCCCGAGTCCCGCAGGGCCTCACCGGCCGCGACCATCGCGAACCAGCTGAAGGCGTCGGTCTGGACGACGTAGCGGCCGTCGAGGTGGTCGTGCGGGTCGAAGCCGGGGATCTTCCCGCCCACGCGCACGTGGAAGCCGTCGGTGTCGAAGTCGGGGATCGGCGCGAGGAGCGACCGCCCCTCCCTGATCGCGTCCCAGTACCCGGGGACGCCCACCCCCGCGGGCGAGACCGTGCCGAGTCCGGTGATCACCGTGCTCATACGCGCACCTCGTTCCCCCGGTCCAGGACGACCGCCGACTGGAACCCGCCGAAGCCGCTGCCCACGGAGAGCACCACGTCGGTCCTCCGCTCGCGCGCGGTCACCGGCACGTAGTCCAGGTCGCACTCGGGGTCGGGTGTGCTCAGGTTGGCTGTCGGCGGCACGACGCCGGTGTCCATGGCCAGCACGCAGGCGGCCAGTTCGATGGAGCCGATCGCGCCCAGGGAGTGCCCGACCATCGACTTGATGGAGGACATGCTCACCCGCCGCGCGTGCTCGCCCAGGGAGCGCTTGACGGCGTCGGTCTCGTGGCGGTCGTTCTGCACGGTGCCCGATCCGTGGGCGTTGACGTAGTCCACGTCGGTGGCCGGGCGCCGCGCCTGGTCCAGGGCGGTGGTGATGGCCCGCGCCATCTCCTGCCCCTCGCGGCGCAGGCCGGTCATGTGGAAGGCGTTGCCGTGGTTGGCGAAGCCCGCCACCCGGCAGCGGATCCGCGCGCCCCGGCGCCGGGCGATCGAGGCCTCCTCCAGGATGAGGACGGCCGCGCCCTCGCCCATGACGAAGCCGTTGCGCTCGCGGTCGAAGGGCCGGGAGGCCCGCGCGGGGTCGTCGTTGCTGTCCGAGGTCGCCCTGATGGCGTCGAAGCAGGCCATGGCGATGGGGGAGATCGGCGACTCGGCCGCTCCCGCGACGACCACGTCGGCGAGGTCGTCCTCGATGGCCTGCGCGGCGTAGCCGACCGCGTCCAGGCCGGACGTGCAGCCGGTGGAGACCGTGCGCACCGGTCCGCGCGCCCCGACCAGCTCGGCGATCTCCCCGGACAGGGCGCTGGGCGTCACCGCCCGGTACAGGTGGGGCGAGGCGGCCTCGGGGTCGACGACCCAGTCCGCGCCGCCCCGGCTCATCTCGACGTAGTCCCTCTCCAGGCGCGTGGTGCCGCCGACCGCCGTCCCCATGCTCACGCCCACGCGCCAGGGCGGGACCTCGGCCAGGGGCGGGGCGCTGTCGGCCAGCGCCTCGGCGGTGGCGACGGCGGCGAACTGCACGTACCTGTCCATGCGTTCGGCCTGGTGCTCGTCCAGCCCGTGCGCGGCGGGGTCGAAGTCGACCTCGGCGGCGATCCGGGAGCGGAAGGCGGTCGCGTCGAACAGGGTGACGTGGCGGGTGGCTGTGCGTCCCGCGGTGAGCATCTCCCAGAACGCGGCCGCGCCGATCGCTCCGGGGGCCACCACGCCGATACCGGTGACGACGGCCTCGCGTCTCAAGGCGCCTCCCCGGGGAGGTCGCGGGCCCGGCTCAGGTCCAGGGCGGGGGCCGCTTGCGCGCCCACCGCGGGGTTGTGACAGGGCTGGGTCATGCGGTGTTTCCTCCACATGGTCTGAGGGATGAGAGAACGCGACTTCCTTCTTCACGTTCGGTAGCGTGTGTATCACGCTGAGCCAACCCTCTCCGCGATGAACGCGCACCCACGCGCCACCTGGCCAGCCAGCTTCCACCGCCCCGGGCGCGTCCCGGCCGGGGTGTGCTCGGCCCGGCTCCCGCACAGGTCACCCCTGTCGCGGGCGGGTCAGGCCGCCTCGGTCTCGACCACGGCGTCGGGGCAATCCGCGGCGAGCCCGACGAGCGCCTCGTGCTCGGCCGGGTCCACCGTCAGGCCCCAGCGGACCTTCACCGTGGTCCACTCGGTGGCGTAGCGGCAGTGGGCCTCCTGCGAGGCGGGCAGCCACTGCGCGGGGTCCTGGTCGGCCTTGGAGCGGTTCTGCGCCGCGGTGACCGCCACCAGCGCGACCGGCTCGCCCAGGTCGTTGGCGTAGTCGCGGCGCCGGGCGGTGGTCCACTCCGAGGCGCCCGAGTCCCACGCCTCGGCCAGCGGCACCATGTGGTCGATGTCCAGGGCGCGGGCCTCGGTGTGGGCGCGCCCGTCGTAGTAGGAGTCCCACTGCCCGCCGCTCAGACGGCACCGCTCACCGACCTGGGGCATGAGGACGGCCTCCTCCATCAGGACCTCGGCGCGGGTGTTGCAGCCGTTGCGGTCGGTGTCGACCCAGTGCGGGAACAGGGAGCGGTCGTATCCCTGCCTGCTCTCGTCGGTGACGGGCAGACCGGCGACGGCGACGGCGAGCGGGACCGCCTCGGCCGCGTGCGCGGCGGCGGGCGCCAGCGCGGTGACGGATGTCAGCGCGGCGGCGAGCAGGACGGCGGTGGTGGTGGTGCCCACGGTGGCGCGCACGCGAGCCTCCTTCGGATTCGATGACTACGGACTGTTATTAGTCGTTTCCGTATAGTGAGGGCGAGTAACCCGCGAGCGGTGCGCCCCGTCGCGGACCGCGAGGCGCACCGGGGCGATACGGGAGAGTCCGGCACATCGGCGCACCGGAATCGGTTCTGCCACCCACAGCCTTCCGGTCAGGCGCTAACAGCCGAAACCGAGGCGGGGCCATCACCGTCCGCCCCGGTCGGCGGCCCGGCGGCGGGACAGCCCGGCCCACAGGGAAGGGCCGCCGCCCCGCAGGAGGCGGCCACCACGCACACCCCCGACGACCGGACGGCCCCCGCCCACGCCGGAGCCCCACGACCCCCACGAGGACGGCCACCGCGCGCGCATCCCGACGAGCGGCCGTCGCCCGCACGGAAACCCCACCCCACCGGAAGGGGTCGCCTTGTCCACACGTTCGCCCCGGCCGTTCCGGCGGGGACGACTTTGCCCTAATATGAAAACCATTATCGTTTTTGCTGACCCAGTGGGAGGAGAAACCAGGTGCGGCACGTGTCCCTCCCGCCTGGCAGGTCACGCCCGGTGCCCGACGACGCGGCGCCCGACGACGCGGTATCCGAGCGGACCGGCCCGGCCGGGGTCAGATGGCTGGCCACACGGGCGGGCACGGCCACGGCGGCGGTCGTCCTCGGCGTCCTCCTCGCGGTCTCCGCGGTGGTGGCCATCGGACTGGGGTCGGCGCTCGTCCCCCCGGGCGAGACGGTGCGCTACCTGTGGGCGGCCCTGAGCGGGGGCGTGATCCAGGCCGACGAGGTGGTCCGCTACCAGATCATCTGGCAGATCCGTACCCCCAGGGTCCTGCTCGCCGCCGTCGTCGGCGCCGGTCTGGGGGTCGTGGGCGTGGCCGTCCAGGCCATGGTCCGCAACGCCCTCGCCGACCCCTACATCCTCGGGGTCTCCTCCGGGGCCTCCGTCGGCGCGGTGCTGGTCAGCGTGCTGGGCGCGCTGTCCGCGCTCGGTATCCACGCGGTCTCCGCCGGGGCCTTCCTGGGCGCGCTGGGCGCGACGCTGCTCGTCCACCTCATCGCCCGCTCCCCCACCGGGGTCACCCCGCTGCGCCTGGTGCTCACCGGGGTGGCGCTCTCCTTCGGCTTCCAGGCCGTGATGAGCGTGATCGTCTACCTGGCGCCGAGCAGCGAGGCCACCGCCACCGTGCTCTTCTGGACCATGGGGAGCTTCGGCGCGGCCACCTGGAGCTCCCTGCCCGTGGTCGCCGTCGTGGTGGTCCTGGGGATCCTCGTGCTGCGCGGCCTCGCGCGCTCGCTCGACGTGCTGGCCCTGGGCGACGAGACCTCGGCGAGCCTGGGCGTGGACGCGGCCGGGCAGCGCAGGATCCTGTTCGCGGTGACCGCGGTCATGACCGGGGCCATGGTCGCCGTCAGCGGCGCGATCGGCTTCGTCGGACTGGTCATCCCCCACATCGTGCGCATCGCGGTGGGCGCCGACCACCGGCGCGTGCTCACCGTCGCCCCCCTGCTGGGAGCGCTCCTCATGGTCTGGGTGGACCTCTTCTCCCGCGTGGTGGTGGCCCCGCGCGAACTCCCCCTCGGCGTCATCACCGCCCTGATCGGCGTACCGGTGTTCCTCGGTCTCATGCGCCGCCGCGGCTACCTGTTCGGAGGACGATGATGGACCTGCGCGTGGACGGGCTGTCCGTCGAACTCGGCGGCGCCAGGATCGTGGACGGCCTCTCGCTGGACGTGCCCGCGGGGCAGGTCGTGGGGCTGGTGGGCCCCAACGGCTCCGGCAAGTCCACGGCCCTGCGCTGCGTCTACCGGGCGCTGCGCCCCAGCGGCGGGACCGTGTGGGTCGGGGACGAGGACCTGTCCTCCCTGAGCCTGCGCCAGAGCGCCCAGCGCGTGGCCGCCCTGACCCAGGAGAACGGCAGCGACCTCGACTTCACGGTGGAGGAGGTCGTCGCCCTGGGGCGCGCCCCGCACCTGCGCGGCAACCAGCCGCTCGACGCGCGCGAGCGCGACCTGTGCCGCCGGGCCATGGAGCGCCTGGAGGTGGCCCACCTGGCCCATAGGGGCGTCATGGAGCTGTCCGGGGGCGAGCGCCAGCGGGTGCTGGTGGCCCGGGCCCTGGTCCAGGAGCCCCGGGTGCTGGTCCTGGACGAGCCCACCAACCACCTGGACATCCGTCACCAGATCGCGCTGTTGTCCCTGCTCCGGGACTCGGGGCTCACCGTCCTGGTGGTCCTGCACGACCTCAACCTGGCCGCGGCGGCCTGCGACCGGATCGGCGTGCTCTCCGAGGGCCGCCTGGTGGCCGCGGGCGGTCCCGCGGAGGTCCTCACCCCCGCCCTGCTCCTGGAGGTCTTCGGCATCGAGGCCTCCGTCGTCCCCCATCCCCTGACCGGGGACCCCCAGCTGCTGTACCGGCTCCTCCCCGCCGTCGAGAAAGGCCTCCAGTGAAACACCGGACATCCCCTGGGACCCGCGCGTCCCACCGCTCCCTGCTCCCCCTGACCGCCGTGGCCGTCCTGGTCGCCGGGTGCGGAGCCCGGGTCGAGGAAGGACAGGAGGCCTCGGCCGCGGCCGCGGTCACCGTGCAGCGCTGCGGCGAGGAGGTGGAGTACACCACCCCGCAGCGCGCCGTGGCCTACGAGGCCGGGAGCGCCGACAAGCTGTTCGCCCTCGGCCTCACCGACCACGTGCACGGGTACGTCATGCCCCCCGCCAACCCGCCGGTGGAGGAGTCCCCCTGGGCCGAGGAGTACGCACAGGTGGAGTTCCTCAGCGACGACCTGCTCAACCGGGAGCTCGTCGTGGACGCCGGGGCCGACCTCGTCGTCGCCGGGTGGAACTCCGGGTTCAGCGAGGAGCGGGGGATCACCCCCGAGATCCTGGACGGGCTCGGGATCCAGAGCTTCATGCACACCGAGTCCTGCTTCAACTACCCGGGGCACCCCGAGGAGGTCACCCCGTTCGAGGGCCTGTACACCGACCTGGAGCGGCTGGGGTCGATCTTCGGGGTGCGGGAGCGCGCCGATGAGCTCGTCGCCGACTACCGGGCGCGGGTGGCCGCCGTGGAGGAGCAGGCCCCCGGGGGCGACCCGGTCCCCGTCTTCCTCTACGACTCGGGCACCGACCAGCCCTTCACCGCGGGCAGCCAGGTCCCGCCCAACGACATCATCAGCCACGCGGGCGGGGAGAACATCTTCGCCGGCCTCGACGAGCGCTGGACCCAGGTCGGCTGGGAGGCGGTGGTGGAGGCCGAGCCGGAGGTCATCATCATCCTCGACTACGGCGACCAGCCCGCCGAGGAGAAGATCGACTTCCTGAGCTCCTTCCCCGCGATGTCCGAGGTCCCGGCCGTGGTCGAGGAGAACTTCTTCGTCCTGGACTACAACGAGGGCATCTCCGGGCCGCGCAACATCGACGGCCTGGAGAAGTTCGCCGACTACCTCCGGGACCTGGAGCGGGGATGATCCGCACCCGCCCGCGCCAGTCCCCCTGACCCGGGACGGCGCGGGCGGGCACGGGTCGGTCACCGGGGGTCGCGGCGGGTCGAAGCCTGACCGGAGGCCCCGGGCCCGGCGGGGCCGTCCGCGCTCCCGGTCCGACGCGTCGCCTCCCCATGGGCGTCCGGGCGGCCCCGCCGCGGGGTGAACGCCGCCTCCCTGGCACGGCCGGGGGTGACCACCTGGCGGAGCGCGGGGTCGGTGAGCAGCACCACCGGGGCGATCCGGTTCGGCTCCAGGGGGTACCACTCGGGCAGGGCCCCCTCGATGACGGCCCAGGCCTCGTCGGTGGCGCCGCGGGCGACCAGCCCCCGGGCGGTGTCGAGGGCGCGCTCGAAGGCGGGCGGCTCCGGCAGCCGCCGGGTGGCCAGCCACTCCCGCCGCTCGGCGTCGGACGTGGGCACGGTGAGACCGGGCACGGCCCCGGCCAGGGCGCGGTCCGCGTAGGCCGCCCCGCTGGGCGCGGCCAGACCGGCGCTGTGCAGGTAGAGCGGCACCGCCTCGGCCTCGATCTGCCCGGTGCCGACCTCGGCGACCACGTGGGGGCGGTGCAACAGGCCGCGCAGCCTGTGGTGCGTCCCCCGGGCGTCGAGGAAGGCCGCGAGGACCACCTCCAGGTAGGCGGCGGCGCCCGACCCCTTCTCCTTGGCCCGCCGGAGGGCGTTCAGCGCCTCCTCCACCCGGCCGTCCAGGGCGGCCCGGCGCCCCTGAGCCAGGAGTTCGCGCGCCCCCTCCGGGCGCACCGGGCGCCCCTCCGAGCCGAGCAGTTCCTCGAATGAGGCGCGTTCGGCGGCGACGAGGTCGGCGAAGGAGCGGTGGCGCTCCCCCAGGCCGGGGTACCAGCTCGCCCAGGCGTAGGCGGCCCACTCGCCGTTGGGGGAGACGTCGCCCGCGTCCAGCACCCAGTCCTGGGCGTCCCCCTCGGCCGAGACCAGCAGCAGCGGTCCGACGAGCCCGCCCTCCCGCGTCACGAGGGACTCGTCCACACCGCACTCGTCCTCCAGGTCGGCCGCCCAGCCGACGGTCGCGGTGGAGCGCAGGCCGTACACGAACGTGCTCGCGGGCCCCCAGCCGTCGGACGCCTCGAGGAAGGCGCGGTAGCCGGGCGGAAGCCGCCTGCCGAGCCGCTCCTCCAGCTCCGCGATCCGCTCCTCGGAGGCGCCGTCGTGGCCCAGCCAGGAGGCGGCGCGCTGCTCCGCGGTGGTCCCGGGGAGTTCGTCCTCGGTCAGGACCCGCAGCATGTCCGCGCTGTACCCGGCCAGGTAGGACCGCCACTGCTCGGCGGTGGCCGGGGTCTGGGCCAGCAGGTCGCGCACGATCCCCCCGTACGGGGCGGGCGAGCCGCCCGCCGTGTAGCGGTGTCCGTCGAACGCCTCGTAGGTGCGGCCCTCGGAGAAGAAGCGCACCCGGTTGAGCTGAATCTCGGAGCCGCCGCAGTTGCTGGTGATCTCCAACCGCAGGCGCCGGTAGGGGGTGTCCGCCGCCGGATCGGTGACGTGGAAGTCGCGGGCGTGGTGGCGGCCGGGGAAGAACTCGCCGGAGCGGGTGTCGAGCGTGACCCAGCTCCGGCCGTCCGCCGACCCCTTGAGCGTCCAGTCCCGGGGGTCGCGGTCGGCGAAGTCGTTGGCGGAGACCAGGACGTAGTGCCGGACGCTGACGGGCTCGGCCAGGGTGAACTCCAACCAGTCGGCGTCGCGCCAGCTCAGCCACTTGGAGGAGGTGCCGTCGAGGAGGTTGACGGCGACCTCGCCCGACCTCGTGTGCTCGTTGCCCGCCCGCACCTCGCGCACCCCGCCGGTGACCTCGTCCCCGCTCCCGGCCTCCTCCAGGAGGATGGTGCGCAGGGCGACCGCGCCGCCGCCGCCCTCACGGTCGGCCCAGGTGATCCGCGCGGCCGGGGAGCCGCCGTCCTCGATGAGCAGCCGCAGTTCCTCCCCGTCCTCCACGCCCTCGACCCCGAACCTGTGGACGGGGCGGTCGGTGAGCCGCTCCACCAACCGCCCCCGCCAGGCGTGGGACGTGCCGTCCGCGGTGGCCCGCGTACCGGTGAACGTGGTCATGCCGGGGTCGAACCCGACCACCGCCTCCGCCCCGTCGAGGTCGCGCCAGCCGAGCTGGGCCAGCGGCACGGCCCCGCCGGGCTCGAACCCGACCACCAGCCGGTGGTCGGTCAGCCACTCCCCCTCCTCGGCCCGCTGCCGCTCGGTGCGGAAGACGAGGACGGTCGGGTGCTCTTGCATGGAGGCTCCTACGGTGAGGGGGTTCGGGGAGGGCGGCCGGGGGCGCCGCCCGCGGGTCCGCGAAGAGGCTATGCGCGCGGCCCGACATTTCCGGACGCCTCCCGGCCACCGCCTCCAGCCGTGTGGAGCGTGCGTGGAGCGGGTGTGGAACAGGTGCGGGGCAGGTGTGGAGCGTGCGTGGAACAGGTGTGGAGCGGGCTCAGTGCTCCTCGGTGTCCTGGACGTCGGCGGTGCCCGGCCCGTGGTCGGGCAGGGCCGAGCCCGAGGTCGCCTCCCGGTGCAGCCGCAGGAACTCCAGGTGCCGCTCGTACTCGTCGAGGATGTTGCCGATGAGCTGCTCCTTGGTGTAGCCCATCACGTCGTAGCCCTGGCTGCCCTCGGTGAGGTAGACCTCGAAGCGCACGTAGGTGTCGTGCTCGGCGAGCGAGCGCATGGCGAACGCGGGGGTGGGGACCTCCATCGGCCACACCCGGTAGCTGAACTCCTCCTCCTCGCCCATCGGCGCCCGCAGCTCCAGGTACGGGATCCCGGCCTCCTCGTCGACCCCCTCGGTCACCGACGCCTCCGCGCCCTGTTCGCGCAGCTCCTCGGCGACGTCCCGGAACGCCGGGCGGCACACCTCGCGGACGAACCTGTCGGCCGCCCGCCTGCCGGGGAAGCTCACCGCCCGCGTGATCCGCTGCCGCCAGTTGCGTTCCGGACCCCGGCGGTCGGCCGTGGTCCGGTCCGACAGCGACGAGGACAGGGTGGTCCGGAAGGCGTCCGCCCGGAACTTCTCGACCCGCAGCGCCTTGAACAGGCCCCACATGATCACGAACATCACGAACGAGAACGGCAGGCCCATGATGATGGTCGCGCTGGTCAGCGTGTCCACCCCGCCGACCAGGAGCATGGCGAGGGTGAGCAGGCCGGTCGCCGCCGACCAGAAGACGCGCAGCCACGGGGCGGAGTCGGTGACCGGCGTCGGCAGGTGGGAGCTGAGGTTGCCCATCACCAGCGCGCCGGAGTCGGCGGAGGTGACGTAGAAGAGCAGGCCGACGACGGTCGCGAGCCCGGCGCTGAACAGGACGCCCGGGTACTGCGCGAGCAGCGCGTAGAAGCCCTGCTCGGGGTGGTTCATGGTGGTCTCGCCGAACGCGGCGCCGCCCTCGCGCACGACGCTCAGCGCGCTGTTGCCGAAGAAGGACAGGAAGGTCAGCGTGAACAGGAGCGGGATCACCAGCGTCGCCGCCACGAACTGCCGGATGGTGCGGCCGCGCGAGATCCGGGCGAGGAACATCCCGACGAACGGTGCCCAGGCGATCCACCAGGCCCAGAAGAACAGCGTCCAGGCGTTGAGCCAGTCGGTCGGCTGGTCGTAGGCGAAGGTGTTCAGCGTCATGGAGGGGAAGCGGCTGAGGTAGTCGCCGATGTTGAGGATGAGGGCGTTGAGCAGGTAGACGGGGTCCTCGAAGACCAGCACGTACAGCATCAGGACGACGGCGAGCACGACGTTGATCTCGGACAGCCGCCGGATGCCCCGGTCGACGCCCGCCACGGCCGACATCGTGGCCACGAGTACGGCGATGATGATCAGGCCGAGCTGCGCCGCGAGCCCCTCGGGGATGCCGAAGAGGAAGTTCAGCCCGTAGTTGAGCTGCACGACGCCGATGCCGAGCGACACGGAGATGCCGAAGATCGTACCGATGACGGCCGCCAGGTCGACCGCGTCGCCGATCGGGCCGTGGATGCGCCTGCCGATCAGCGGGTACAGGGCCGAGCGGATGGCCAGGGGGAGGTGGTAGCGGAACGAGAAGTAGCCCAGGGCCATGCCCATCAGCGCGTACATCGCCCACCCGGTCACGCCGTAGTGGAAGAGCGTCCACACCACGGCCTGCCGGGCCGCCTCGACGGTCTCCGCGTCGCCCTCGGGCGGCGCCAGGTAGTGGCTGACCGGTCCGGAGACGGAGAAGAACAGCAGGTCGATGCCGATGCCCGCCGCGAACAGCATGGCCGCCCACGCGAACACCCCGTAGTCCGGCTTGGAGTGCTGGGGCCCGAGCTTGACCTTGCCGTAGCGGGAGAGCGCGATGAGCACCACGAACCCGAGGTACAGGGTGGTGGCGAGGAAGTAGTACCAGCCGAACACCTCGGAGATCCACCCCACGACGGCGCCGATGGTGTTCCCGGCGCCCGTGGGCGCGACGATCGCCCAGATCGAGAGCGCGACGATCAGCGCGGACGAGCCGAAGAACACGACCGGTTTGAGTCGGCTCCGCCCGCGCTCCGCCTCCTCGGGAGTCCCCGGTTCCGTCCCCGGTTCCGGCTCGCTGTCCGGGCGGTGCTGCCCTCCGTCGGTGGCCACCGATCTCACCTCTCGTTCGTGCGGTGCCGGAAGCGGCCTCCCGGGGACGACGCCGACGGGAGGCGGTTACCGGGTCACCGGATTCGGACAGTCCACGGCGCCATCCTCACGGATCACCCGTCCACGGTCCTGTACCCCACGAACGGCGGCGTGGCGCGGCGGTGTTCGCGGACGCGGCGGTGTCGGTGGACGCGGCGGCGCGCGGACGGTCGGCGGAGGGCGCCGGTGGCGGTCGGACGGCAGGTGGACGGCGGCGGGAGGGCCCCGGAACCAGGGCGAACGCGGTGCCGGAGTCCGTGGGAGGGCTTCGGCGCCGGGGGGAGGAAGGGTAAGGAAACAGTGGCCTCCCGGTGAGGTCTAATGCCTCCGCCCGGCCGCACCGGGATTGGTCCACCCGCGGCCGGTGCGGACCACACGCGCGGCGGGACCGGGTCCTCCCAGCTCCCGTCCCCTCGTGTTCCGCGCTCCCTCCCGTACCGCCCGGCGGACGGTCCCCCACCGGTCCTGTGGGCGGTCCGGTCGGCCCCGCGCCTCACCCCGGTCAGCGGATCCGACTCTTCGTCACGGCCCGCTTACCGGCCCGCCCGGGCGGGAAACCCCTGTTCCAGAGGGACTTCGGGCACCGCGTCCTCAGGGGCTCCGTGCCCTCGGGGATTCCGTGCCCGCGGCCCCTCCGGATCCTCCGCAGTTTCGAGCGCTCGCCTTCGCCCCGGGCAGGTACCGGCCCGGGACTCCCCCGACGGATTCCCGCTACCGTCCCGGCCCCCACCGCGCCGGGACGCGATCCATGACCGAAGGACCCGCACATGTCGATCCGCAAGTCCGACACCCCCCGACCCCGTAACAGGCACCGGCTCCGCACCGCGGCGGCGCTGGCCGCCGCCACCACCCTGTTCCTCGGCCTCATGCCCGCGGGCACGGCCAACGCCCACGGCTACATCTCCAACCCGATGAGCCGCCAGGCCCAGTGCGCCGCGGGCATCGTCCAGTGCGGCAGCATCCAGTGGGAGCCGCAGAGCGTCGAGGGCCCCAAGGGGCTCATGCGGTGCGACGGCGGCGTCGGCCGCTTCTCCGAGCTGAACGACGACAGCCGGGGCTGGCGGGTGACCGACGTCGGCCGCGTCCAGACGTTCGATTGGACCATCACGGCCGCGCACTCCACCTCCACCTGGGAGTACTTCATCGGAAACCACCGGGTGGCCGTGTTCAACGACCACGGCGCCCGTCCGCCGTGGTCGTTCAGCCACACCGTGGACCTGTCGGGGTACAGCGGGCGGCACACGCTGCTGGCCCGGTGGAACGTCGCCGACACGTCCAACGCCTTCTACGCCTGCGTGGACATCAACATCCGCGGCTAGGAGCCGGTCGTCCGACGGCCCGTGGGCCCGCCCGGCCCGGCGGCGTTGCGCACTCCGCGGAACCCGCCGGGCCCGGGCGGGCCGCGACCGCACCGGGACCCCGTGGACGGACCGGCCACGGGGTCCCGCCGCCCCGACGACCGTGTCTAGGCGTCGCGCCGCGCCCTGACACCCGCGAGGACCAGGTCCAGCGCCTGGTCGAAGTAGGTGTTCTCCACGGCCAGGGCGTCCACCTCCGACACCGCGGCGGCGACGGCCTCCTCGTGCCCCTGCTCGCGGTCGGACCTCATCACGTTCATCGCGACGGCGGACGTGGCCGCGCCGAGGATCTGGTTCGACACCGCCCGGATCGCGACCGCCTGCGCCTCCTCCCCTCCGCCGTGCTCCCCGAGCGCCGCGATGATGCGCCTCGACAGGGCGACGGCGTTCGGGCCGATCAGCGGCCGGGAGCCCGCGAACTCGGCCGCCCAGGTGTGCGCGGTCAGGGCCGCGTAGAAGCGCAGAGCGGTCCTCTTGAGCGCCTCGTCCCAGGGGGCGTCCGGGGGCGGCAGCGCGGAGGCGGCCTCGGCCAGGATCCCGTCCACGGCCAGGTCCACGAGGTCCTCCCGGCGTTCCACGTACCAGTACAGGCTGGTGGCGTGCACCCCGAGTTCGGCGGCGACCTTGCGCATGGTCAGCGCGGACGACCCCTCGCGGTCGAGCAGGTCGATCGTCGCGGCGACGATGCGGTCGAGGCTGAGGGCGGGCTGGGACCGGCGTCGGCGCTGGGGGCGGTGGAAGACGCTGTCGAACTGCTGGTCGGATCCTGGAGTGGCCATGTCCGACAGCATACTGGGAATCCTACGTTGTAGGTCTTCACCAAACAGTGTATGTTCCTCGGCATGGTTACCGACAGCTCCCTCACGAGCCCCCAGGCCTCCGCCCCCTCCGAGGCCCCCGACCACTCCCGCACGACGGCCACCGACCCCCGCGGCCTCACCGCCTTCCTTGTGATCGCCTTCGCCTTCTCCTGGACCGCCTGGTGGCTCGGCTCACGTCTGCTCGGCGGCGAAGACCCGATGCCCGCCGTGCTCGTCGGCGGTTTCGGGCCGATGGTCGCCGCGATCACCGTCACCGCGGCCACCCGGGGCCGCCGGGGCGTGGGCGCGCTCCTCCGGCGGCACTCGCTCCGGCGCAGGGGCGGCGTCACGCCCTACGCGATCACCGTGCTGATCGTCCTGGCCCTCGCGGGCTCCGCCGCGATCCAGGTGTACCTGGGCCAGTCGATCCTGGACGAGGCCCGGCTGTGGGCGGCGCTGCCGACCCTGCCCGTCCAGTTCCTGGTCATCGCGCTGGTCGGCGGCGGCAACGAGGAGCTGGGGTGGCGGGGGTTCGCGCTGCCCCGGCTCCAGGGCGTGCTTCCCCCGCTGGCGGCGAACGTGCTGCTCGGCGCGGTCTGGGCGATGTGGCACGCTCCCCTGTTCGCCATGGAGGGCACGCTCCAGTCGCAGATGTACTTCCCCGCGTACGCGCTGCTCTGCGTCGGGTTCACGGTGGTCCTCGGCCACGTCTTCAACTCCGCCCGCGGCGGCGTGCTCGCCGTGATCGTCACCCACGCCGCGATCAACGTCGTCTCGGGCGTCAAGGCCGTGGCCGTGGGTGACCCGGCGAGCGCACCCGAGGTCGCCGTGGTCGCCCTGCTCGCGGTGCTCCTCGCGGTCTGCACCCGTGGCCGCCTGGGGCTGCCCCGCCCCAGCGGAACCCGGGGCTAGCACCGCGGGACGGGGCGTCGACGGCGGCCGGGAGGCCGGGGCCGTCAGCGCGCGGCGAGCGCCCGGCCGACCTCGCTGGCGCTGGCCAGGGCCCGGTCGTGCTCCTGCTGGGCGAGGTCCTTGAGGGCCTCCATGCCCGGCGTGGTCGCGGCCAGGGTGAGCTCGCGCTTGATGAGGGTCAGGTCGGCCTGCCAGATGTCGCCGACGACGCGCTTCAGGTAGGGGGTGGAGTGGTCCCAGCCCTCGCGGGGGGTTCCGGGGCCGTAGCCGCCGCCGAGGGTGGTGGCCAGCACGGTGGGCGTGCCCTTCAGCAGCGGGGTGGTGGCGCCCGCGCCCGCGATGACCAGGTCGGCCCAGGCCTTGAAGTGCTGGGAGACGCCGAAGTTGTACAGCGGCACGGCCAGGACCACCGCGTCGGCCTCCTGGAGTTCGGCGGCCAGCTCGGCCGCCAGGGCCAGGGCCCGGTCCTGTTCCGGGGTGCGGTCGGCCTCGTCCGTGCCGGCGCCGGTGGTGGCCAGGGCCCAGGCGTCGGCGGGCAGCGGGTCGGTGCCCAGGTGGCGGCGGGTGACGGCGCCCTGCGGGCGGGCGGCGGTCCATTCGGCCTCGACCCGGTCGGCGATCTCGGCGCTGCTGGAGACGGTCGGCAGGATGCTGGCGTCCAGACGGAACAGGTTCATCGGGCTCTTCCCCCAAGGGTGTTCGGGTCCGCGGCATGCGGAGCAAGGCCACACGGCCGGACGGTTCGCGTGTCCGGGTGACCCCGCATCACTATAAACGGACTTTACCCCGCTTAGTGTTCCCGGGGTAGATTGGTCGTGTGACTTCGCCCCTGGTGCCCTTCGGGAAGGCGCGCGGCGAACGCGCGGACGCCGCGCGCAACCGCGAACGCCTGTTGGAGACGGCCCGCGCGATGATCGCCGAACACGGAACACAGCAGGTGACCATGGACGGCCTCGCCGAGCGGGCGGGGCTGGGCAAGGGCACCGTCTTCCGCCGCTTCGGCAGTCGCGCCGGCATCTTCGAGGCCCTGCTCGACGACGACGAACGCCGCTTCCAAGAACGGGTCCTGTCCGGACCGCCGCCGCTGGGACCGGGCGCCGACCCCGGGCGGCGCCTGGTCGCCTACGGGTGCGCCCGCATCCCCTTCCTCCTGGAGCACCACGCGATCGCCCGGGCCGCCGTGGACCGCTCCCTGCCGGTACCGGCGGGCGCGGTCAGCATGACCCAGCCCCACATCCGCATGCTCCTGGGCCTGGCCGGTATGCCCCCGGCCCAGCTGGACGGCCTCGCCGTGCAGCTGACCGCCGCCCTGGAGGGGCCCCTGATGCTGTACCTGTCAGCGGACGAGGTCCCCGACCCCCTGGAGCGGTGCGCTCCCCACCCCCTGGTCGACGGCTGGCGGTTCCTCGTCGAACGCCTCCTCGGAGCTGACCGCTCCTCGTAGACCGACCGCCCCGCGCCGTGTCCTCCGCCCGGGGCCGCCGCCCCTCATCGCACGGCCGGAACCCACGCGGGCCGCGCGTCCGGGTGGTCCTGGACGGGCGCGGGGGTCAGGGCCGGTCCCGTCCTACGCGTGCACTGGGCCCACACCACGACCGCGATCACGGCGACGGTCACGGTGGGCACGAGCAGGACGGGCGACCCGGTGCCCGCCGACCGGTCCGCGATGGAAGCGCCGATGTCGGTGTGCAGGATGATGGCGAAGAGGAAGGTGAGCGTGTTGAGCAGCGCGTGGATGACGACCGCGGTCTCGATGCCGCCGGTGCGCCAGGTGATGACGGCCAGGCTGACGGCGAGCGTGAAGTACCAGAGGTTGATCCACGGGTCTCCCGCGCCGTGGATGGTCGTGAACACCAGGCTGGAGACGAGGACGCCGACGACCAGCCCGACCCGCGGCCCCCGGCCCCAGCTCCCGGCGATCCGGAAGACCAGCCCGCGCAGGCCGTACTCCTCGCCCGCCGCCTGGAGGGGCACCAGCAGGAGGGTGAGGACGAACATGCCGACCAGGTCGGCAGCCGGCCAGTGGACCGGCGAGGGCGCCGGGACGTTCATGACGGTGATGGCGATCAGCCAGAAGGGACCGATGAACAGGAGCGCCCTGCCGAACACGTCGAGCCGGAAACCCGACACCACCGAGTGCAGCGAGGCGCCCTTCACGCCGTAGAGCCACCGCTGGATGAGCATGCTCCACGGGATGAGCAGCGCGAGCGAGAACATGGTCGCGCCGTGGTAGAGCGGCGTGTAGTCGGTGCCGCCCGCCGCCGGGTTGGTCCTGCCCATCCGCGTGTCGAGGAAGGCGGCGGCCTGGGAGAAGACGATGCTGAAGGCGAACATCCCCACCACCAGGAGCACGATCGCGAGGACGCCGCGCCCGATTCGGCGCTTGTCCCCGGCGAGCACGCGGTGGTACTCCACGCCCGGCGGGACCGGCCGCGGACCGCGGCGGCGCGGGTGTGACGTGGTCGGACCGGCCGGTGCGGGCGCGGGCGTGCGCGCCGCTCCCGCGCCCGGGGCCGTGTGGAACGCGTCGGCCGACCGCGGGGCCGACGCGGCGGGGTGACGGTCGTCGTTGGGATTCATGCTCCCGAACCTAGACCGGAGCGGAGCCGTGACGGAGTGTCACCGGTCACGGGTTTCCTCCACGTCCCGCACGGGATGGGCATGACAGATGTCATGCGCCGGGGAAGTCCGTGACACGGCCAGGTGGCCGATGACGGGCACGCGGGCACGGCGGGCCGCCCCGCGAGGGCCAGCCGCACACGGGGGCCAGCCGCGCACGAGGGCCAGCCGCGCACGGGGGTCAGCCGCTCAGTGCCGGGTAGTCGGTGTAGCCGGTGGCCCCGCCCACGTACATCAGGTACCTGTCGCGCACCTGGTTGACCGGCGCCCCGGTGCGGATGCGCTCGACCAGGTCGGGGTTGGCCAGGAAGGGCCTGCCCAGGGCGACCAGGTCGGCCCCGGCCCGGAGCATGCGCTCCGCGGCGTCCCGGCCTCCGTCTGCGGGGATCGCCCCGGCGGGCAGCACCGGGTTGCCGATCAGGGTGCGCGACCAGCGTGAGCGGATCCGCTTCCACACGGGGCTGTCGGGGTCGGCGAAGGCCACGTGCAGGTACACGGGCCCCAGTGCGTCCAGGCGGGTGACCAGCTCCGGGTAGAGGGCCGCGATGTCGTCGGCGGTCTCGGTGACGCCGTTGGCGGTGTGGCCCGGGGAGACGCGCACGCCGACGCGGTCGGGGCCGACCTCGGCGACGACGGCCTCGACCACCTCCAGGACGAGGCGCATCCGGTTCTCGGGGGCGCCGCCGTAGGCGTCCTGGCGCCGGTTGGTGTTGGGGGCCAGGAACTGGTGGAGGAGGTAGCCGTTGGCGGCGTGCACCTCCACGCCCAGGAACCCGGCGTCCACGGCCCGGCGGGCGGTGGCGGCGAAGTCGGCGACGGTGGCGTCGATGTCGTCCTGGTCCATCGGGCGGGGCGTCACGGCGGGCCGACGGCCGCTGGAAGTGTGGATGGGCTCGGGCAGGGCGATCGGTGAGGGCGCCAGCGGGGTCAGCCCGCTGGTGTCGGGGTGGCCGACGCGGCCGCCGTGCTGGATCTGGGCGAACATACGCCCGCCCGCCTCGGCGACGCGGCGGTTGACCCGCCGCCAGCCCTCGGTGTGCTCGGAACGGTACAGGGCGGCGATGTCGGGGTAGGTGCGGCCGACCCTGCTGGGTGTGGAGGCCTCCGCGATGATCAGACCGGCCGAGGCCCGCTGGGCGTAGTACTCGGCCATGAGCTCGCTCGGGGTGCCCGAGGGCTCTGCGCGGTTGCGGGTCATGGGGGCGATCACGAGCCGGTTGGGCAGGTCGGTGTCGGCGAGGCGGGCGGGGCCGAGAAGCGCGGATGTCGTGTCCTTGGCGTTCATGCGGCTACCGTAGGAGTTGACACCAATGTCAGCTTCAAGCGCGAGGAACGTGAGGTGCGTCATGCGCATCGGTGAGCTGGCCCGGCGTAGCGGGGTGAGCCCGCGTTCGCTGCGCTACTACGAACAGCAGGGCATGCTGTCCTCCGAGCGCACCCCGGGCGGGCACCGCGAGTACGCCGAGGCCGCGGTGGACCGGGTGGTGCGCATCCAGGAGTTCTACGCCGCGGGGCTGTGCAGCGCCAAGATCGTGACGCTGCTGCCGTGCGTGCGCGACGCCGACGGCGGACCCGCCGCCACGGCCGACGCCCACCTGGTCCGCGAGCTGACGATCGAGCGCGCACGCATCGACCGGATGATCGCCGACCTCCAGCGCTCCCGGGAACTGCTCGACGACGTCATCGCCTCCGCCGAGGGCGCCGGAACCGAGGAGGGCCCCCTCGCCGTTGGCCGGTGACGGGATCGGCCGTGCGCGGACGTCTGGTGCGCGGCACCCGGAGAGCGGCCTGTTCGGCACAGCGGCGCAGCGGCGCAGCGTGGTAGCAGCGCGACGTCGTAGCGGCGCGGGGCGGGGGCGGACGCGCGCTGGTTCCTGCGCCGTCGGACAGCTCACCCCAGGGCCGTCCATCGTGTGGCGGACGAACGCTCAGCGTCGGATTCCCGCGAGAACCGCCGGGATCATGACACGTCGCCGCTTCCCCTGGTCTATGATGGGGCGCGTTCGTACAGGATCGAGGAGACACAGGGAGGTGAGGTTGATGACCGCGCCCAGGGCCACCACGCGCAGCGCCCGTGTCTCCCTCACGTCCCGGGCCGTGGCCTGACCTCGCCCTGTCCGCCCCCGCTGGAGCGTGAGCTCGCGGGGCACCGTACGAACACCATCTCGAAACGGATCACTTCCACCATGTCTTCTTCGTGGAAAACACGCGCTGAGACCGACACCGACACCGCCGCCGTCCGCGCCATCGTCCTGGCCGCGTTCGACACCGCCTACGAGGCCGACCTGGTCGAGGCCCTGCGCCGCGACCAGGCCTGGATCGAGGGCCTGTCGCACCTGGCCGTGGCCGAGGACGGCACGCCCGTGGGCCACGCACTGCTGACCCGCTGCCACATCGGGGCCACCCCGGCCCTGTGCCTGGCCCCGTGCGCGGTTCTGCCCGCCTACCAGCGCAGCGGCGCCGGATCGGCGGCCATCCGCGCCGCCCTCGCCGAGGCCGGGCGCCGGGGCGAGCGCTTCGTCACCGTCCTGGGCCACGCCGCCTACTACCCGAGGTTCGGCTTCACCCGCGCCTCCGGACACGGCATCGGCCTGGACATCGAGGTCCCCGACGAGGCCCTGATGGCCCTGTCCCTGGACGGGTCGGCACTGCCCGGCGGCACCATCCGCTACGCGGCGCCGTTCGGCGTCTGAGTGACCGGACCGGGGTGGACGGCTCCTCCGTGCGCCCCGGTCCCCTCCTACCGGGTTCGTTCCCCGAGGAGAGCGCATGGGGTGGAGGGCGGGGCCGCGGCCCCGCCCTCCACCCCCGCGCGGAGCCGGGGATCGGGACGGCGCCGCCTTCACCGGTCCGCCTCCGCGTGCACGGAGCCCGGCGGTCCCGTTCGTGACCCGAAGCCCCTACGCGGACGGCTGGAGGGCCTTGCCCAACAGCGCCACGAGCTGGCGCAGCTCGGCTTCGTCGAGCCGGGCCAGCGGGGTCGTGGCCACGGCCGCCTCGATGACCGCGGTGCGCACGCGATGGCCCTCGGCGGGCAGG
>ANAW01000044.1:0-23092 GCA_000340945.1 Nocardiopsis synnemataformans DSM 44143
CGAGCTGGTTGACCACGAAGCTCAGGTTGGGCGCCTGGCAGAACAGCCGCCTGGCCATCGTCTTCATCGACGGGGGCGCCTCGTCGGGGTCGATCTCCCACAGGGCCTGCGCGGTGGCGCGCGTGAGACGGTGCTCGGCCAGTGCCGCCTCCAGCTGGTCGTTCGCCTGCATCACGACGTTCTGGGTCGCCACCACCGCCAGCTCGAGATCACCGTGCCCCATGCTCCCGAGCATAGCGAATTTACTTCTCGACTCGAAGCAATCATGTTCGAGACCCGGCGTGGACCGCGCGTATCGTCGGCGGCCTCGATCGCGGGGGCCGACCACGAGCACGCCCGCCAACACGGCTCGGGCGGGGCGGCGCGTCAGCCCTCCGCCGACGCAACCGGCACGAGACGGACCGGCCGGGGTCGCGCCGACCAGCGCCTCGCCGTGACCCGGCCGCGGCCCTCGCCCCGGCCTAGCCGACCGGCCTCGCGGAACCGGGTGCGCCACCGGTCGCGGTGGCACCGGTGACCGCTCGACTGCTGCGGAGGAAGGAACCGGAGACGGCCGCCGGTTCGTCGAGGTACCCGGCGACCATCGCGCCATCGCGGAGCAGCATCAGGTCGTCGGCGACGTCGCCCGCCTCCCCGCGGCCCAGCGGTGCGACGAGCCGCTCGAACGCTCCCCTGCACCATCGGCGGTGTGCGTCGACCGCCTGCCGGACGGTGCTGTCGGGGTCGGGGTACTCGGCGGCGGCGTTGATGAACGGACAGCCGCGGAACCCGGGCGCGCACGCCATGATCCCGACCTGTTCCGCGATGAGCTCCAGCGTCGCGCCCACGTCGCCGTTCCCGCGCGCGACGGCCGCGCCGATCCCCTCACGTTCGAGCGCCGCACGGCGTTCGAGATAGGCGACGATGAGGTCGTCCTTGCTCTTGAAGTGGCGGTAGAACGTCACCTTCGTCGTGGCGGCACCGTCGATGACCTTGTCGACGCTCACCGCCCGCAGGCCGTGCGCGTAGAACAGTTCGGTCGCCGCCCCCAACAGGCGTTCACGCATCGGATTGGCCATGGGCGGAATCATATGAGCTCCTCCGCGGGCTTGTGGACCGGTGCCCCTCCCCCTACACTCGCTCCCAAGTAGAGTTACTAGTCATTCTACCTCGGAAGCCGTTCCCGTCCCCGACCGCGCGCCGCAGCCGAGACCGACTGCCGTAGGCGGACTCCGAGACCGCGCACGGCGAGGACGCGAGCGCTGCCCCGGACCGGACACCGGCCCCCGGGCCGCCTCGCCCGCCCACTCAGCGAAAGAGCACACCGATGACCACTGCAACCGACACCAGCACCAGCACCGACAGGACCGGCATCGCCCGCGGACTGCGGAACCTGTACTACGTCCGCTTCGGGTTCGCCGTCGTCTGGGCGGCCCTGCTCGCCCTGAACGCCGCCTCCCTGAGCCCCGTCAGCATCGCCCTGCTGGTGCTCTACCCGCTGTTCGACGTCGCCGCCGCCGTAGTCGACTTCCGCAGGTCCGCGACGGCGCGGCCCACCGCGGGGCTGTACACCAACATGGCGCTGAGCCTGCTCACCGCCGTCGGCCTGGGCATCGCCGTCACCTCCGGCGTCCCGGCCGTGCTGGTCGTGTGGGGCGTGTGGGCGATCACCGCCGGGGCCGTACAGCTCATCGTCGCCGTCACCCGTTACAGGCTCGGCGGCCAGTGGGCGATGATCCTCAGCGGCGGCATCTCCACGCTCGCCGGTTCCGGGTTCCTCCTCCAGAGCGGCGCACCGGGCGCCTCGCTGACGAACCTCGCCGGTTACGCCACCCTGGGCGGAGTCTTCTTCCTCGTCTCCGCGATCCGCCTGCACCGCGTCGCCGGGAAGGCGGCCTGACATGACGGCCGCCGCCTCCGGAGCCGTCGTCACCGGCGCGGGGCCGGTCGGGGGAGGGATCCGCCGACCGGCCCGCACGGGAGGGCCTGGGCACCGCGACCGCCGGGCGCGGGGACGCGGATCGTGGTCCCCTCCGCCCCGGGCGGGGCGACGGGCCGCGGCGCGACCGCTCGTCGGGCGCCCCGGCCCCCGCCACGGTCCCGGGAGAACCGGGTGGTTCAGCGCGGCGACCCGTAGGTGAGGCGGCGCAGCGCCGCCTCGGCGGGCCCGCGCACGCCCCGGCGGCGCATGAGGTCGGCGAGCAGCACCGTGGTCAGCCACACGGCCACCGCGACGCCCGCGCCTACTGCGGGCGACGTCAGGTGCAGGTCGAGCGTGTAGGAGGAGAACAGTACGGCCCAGGCCACGGACTGGGCCAGGTAGAAGGTCAGGGACCGCTGTCCGAGCGCGGCCAGGGCGTTGGCCACCGGCCCCTGTCGGCCCGTGCGGCGGACCGCGACCAGGGCGATGAGCGCGGCGTAACCCAGCGCGCCCGCGTAGCCGCTCACCTGGTGCAGAGCGGTGGCGGCCACGACGTCCCCGGCGGTGGCTCCGGTCCACACCCCCGCCTTGTCCAGAGCCAGGGGGAGGCCGCCCAGCACCGCCAGGGGGATGCCCGCGAACGCGGTCGCGCGCAGCAGCCGCAGGTGCTCGTGGGGCCGCTCCAGGATCCGGTGCCGGGCCGCCAGGACACCGAGCAGGAACGGGACGAGCGTGCTGGCGAACATCACCACGGCCAGGACCGAGAACAGGGTCACGCGGAAGAGGAGTTCGTCCACGAACCCGTCGGGCATCAGCGGCATGCCCTGACCCGTCGCGGCGTCCTCGGCGGCGATCAGGGCGTGCACGGCGGTGGCCACGGGCAGCCAGGCCGCCGCCAGGAGCAGCAGGGTCCGGTCGCGCAACCGCAGAACGCCCACCAGGGCCAGCGCCACCAGGCCGTAGACGGCCAGGATGTCGGCGGGGAAGAGCAGCACCGTGTGCGCCAGCCCGAAGACGACCATCCACAGGCCGCGCCGGCGCAGCAGGCCGCGGGTCCGGGGCCAGCCGTGCCCCTGTTCGCCGCGGCGGCGGTAGATCTGGGCCAGGCCGTAACCGAACAGGGCCGCGAACATGGGGTAGCTGCGCAGGTCGACGAACATGACCGTGCCCGCGGTGGTGATCCGGTCCGCGGGGGTGGGGGCGCCCTCCGGGCCGCCGATGAACACGGTGAACAGGTGCGTGTGGGCGAGTGCGATGAACAGCAGCATGACGCCGCGGGCCAGGTCCGGGGCCAGGGAGCGGTGGTCGAGCGGGAGCGGGCGGTCAGGGACCGGAGCGGTGCGGGGCTCGGGGGTGGACGTGTGGGACATGGTGGCCTCCGAAAGGGCCGTGGACTCCGATGGACGGCGTACGCGCCGAGGCGCACACCGGGGCGCGCGTCGAGGGCGTCGCACTGTGCGTACATCGTATACACAACACTCCCCCTGCCGTAAACCCTTTTCAACCGGCCTTGGAGGTCGCCACCCCTAGTGCACCAACCTAGTGCACCAAGGGTCGGAGGAGGCTCCTCGGGTCGTCCCGGCGCCTTCGACGAGGCGGCCCACGCCCCACTGTGCACTAGTACACTCGGGGACAGCGGAACAGGAGCGGAGGGGTCAGTGGTGTCCACGACCGGAAAACGGGAGCTGCCGCCCTACGCGCGGGTCGTCGCCGACATCCGCGCGCGCATCGACGCCGGGGAACTGCGACCGGGCGAGCGGGTGCCCTCGACGAGGGAGATCATGCGCGAGTGGGGGGTGGCCATGGCCACCGCCACCAAGGCGCTGGCGGCCCTGCGCCAGGAGGGTCTGGTCGAAGCGGTGCGCGGGGTGGGGACCCTCGTGCGGAGCGCGCCAGCCTCCGCACCGGAGACGCGGGGGCCCCAGCGTCAGCGGGAGCGCCCGCGCCCGGCGGAGGCGGGCGAACACCGCCCGGCCACCGAGACCGCTCTCGCCCAGGAGGCCATCGTCCGGGCCGCGATCACCATCGCCGACGCCGAGGGCGTCGACGGTCTTTCCATGCGCAGGGTCGCCACCCACCTGGGCGTGAGCACCATGGCCCTGTACCGCCACGTCGCGAACAAGGACGCGCTGGTGACGGCGATGATCGACCAGGTCTACACGGAGCACGCCCTGCCCGAGCCTGCGCCCGCCGACTGGCGCGAAGCGCTCGAACTGGCGCTGCTGACGGAGTGGGGCATCTACCGGGCGCACCCCTGGGCCGTCCGGCTGACCCCGCTCGCCGGAGCGGTCCAGTCCCCCGGGCTGGTGCAGAACGCCGAGTGGATGATGCGGGTGATCACCGACCGGGGGCGCTCACCGGACGAGGCCATGGCGATCCTCACCTTCGTGTCCGCCTACACCTCGGGCATGGCCCTCCAAGGCACACGTGTGGTGGTGGAGGGGTACGAGTCCGGGATGGACGCCGAGCACTGGTGGCGGTCCAGGGGCGGGGAGTTCCTGCGGATCGCCGAGCAGGGCAGGTTCCCCGTGACGTTCAGCGTCTCGGGGCCGACCGACGTGCACGCGATCTTCGACCTCGGCATGAAACACCTGCTGGACGGGCTCACGCCACTGATCGAATCGGGAGGCTGACCTGGGGACGGGCGGCCTCCATGCCCGACAGGCACACCTCGGCGGGCCCGCGAAGGGGTCCCGACGAGCGTTCCGCGAGTGCGCGGGTGCGTAGCGGTGAGCGCCCCGGCGAGCCGGTGCACACGGACGTCAGGAAACCCGGCGACATCCCCGACAGCGGCGGCCACAAGGTACTCGGAAGCGCCCAAGGGCGCGAGAACCGCTCCGACACGGGGTACACCTGAACACGGGGACGCCTTACCCGCACAACGCCGTGGACGACCGCTCTCGCCCGGCCTACGGCGGGATCCTGGCCGACGGGAGGAACGGGAGGCGTTCCGATGCGGCGGCATCACTACAATCACCACCGGTTCCACACCGCGATCGGCGGCCCTCCCGCCTACCGCGGCACCCACCTCTCGGGTCAGTACACGCCCGGCAGCGCCATGACGTTGGTGACGCGGCCACTGTGGAGCCGTACCCACCGGCGATAAGGTCGGCTTTGAGGAGCTACCGAAGATGTCCCAGGGTCTGGTGCGGTATGTGCCCGCGGTGAACGACGCGACGGTGCGCGGGGCGGCCTACCCCCGGCGGTCCCTGGTCCTGGTCGCCGGGGTACCCGGGGCCGGGAAGAGCACCCTGCTGCGGCGGCTGTTCGGTCTGCGCGGGGACGAGGAGCGGACCGTGGTCACCGCGGACGGTGTGCGGGTGATCGACTCGCTGCAGTCGCGGTACCGGCTGGAATCGCTGCTCGGCCGGGTCCCCTACCCGCTGTGGCGCTGGGTGGTGCACGTACTGCACCTGGCCCGGGTGGCCGCGGCGTTGCGCGGCGGCCCGGTGGTGGTGCACGAGTGCGGGACCCGGCGCTCGGTCCGCGTGCTGCTCGCCCTGCTCTGCCGACTCCGCCGGTACGAGGTGCACGTGCTGATGATCGACGCCACCCCGCAGGAGGCCCGGAGCGGGCAGGACGCCCGGGGGCGGCGGGTGACCGAGCGCAGCCACCGGGTGCACTCGCGGCGCTGGCGGCGGCTGCGCGCGGCCACCCGGCGCGGGCCGACGGCGTTCGCGCCGGGCGCGCGCAGCCTGCTCGCACTCGACCGGCACCGGGCGCGGGAGCTGGCCTGGATCCGGTTCGGCTCCCGCCCGGACGCCCGTGGTCCCCTGCATGCCGCAGTGGAGTCGCCCTCTCCTCAGCTTGAACTCGTGATGTCCCATACCTCGTGACACCGGTCGGTCTGCGCCGTCCACCCTGTCCGCACGCTCAGCCGAACACCCTCAGCGAAGAGACCCGTCAGCTCTCTGTGAGCCGGTTGGCCTCCGTATAGGCAGAACTCGGATACCAGTCACCGCGGAGCAGGCAGGGAAGAGCGGCTCGCCTCCACGCACGCGGAGTTCGGGCGGCCTCCCGTATCTGCATCTCGACGACCCACCGGTCGAAGAGGTCTTGGCTCAGTCACCAGCGTCCTTACAGTCCTTGAGGATGCTGCTGGTCGGTTCTCCCCCGGGTTCGATGGAAACCACCTCGGGTACGAGGAATTGCGCCCGGGGGCGAGGCCACCGAGTTGTCGGAGCGGCTGAGCAGGTCGCGTGCGCTGGGGCGTCAGCCCTGCAGGCCTGTATCCAGGCGGCGGTGCCACCAGCCGAGGTCCGCCCACGGGGCACCTGTAGGAAACAAGGGGTTCGGCAGAGTGCGCTCCCGGTAGAGGCGGTCCAGCGCGCCGACCAGCTTCCGCAGTTCCCTGCGAGGTCCCGGCGGCAGGGCAGCGATTGTCTCCTCCAGATCGTCGCGAACGAATCTGATGTCGTTCTGGGAGCAACTTGGGCAGCATTCGAAGAGAGCGAGGTTCGGGTAGAGAGGGCTGCGCCCTGACGCGATGAAGCCGCGGTAGCTGGTCAGCGCGGTCGCTGTAGAGCCCACGGTGTGCGGGTCGGTAGCGCGTTCGAGACGGTGGATCGCCAAGGAGGTACGGGCGGACAAGCCCGGAATCGGTGCTGGCAGGGGGACCCTGGTCGACCGAGGGAGTTGGTCGGTTCGCACGCGTAGCGCGCCTGGACGCCTACGCGGCATCGGCCTTTCGGTTGTTCATGGCGGCCATAATGGCGTGCGCGGTCGACACCGGCAACCGCAAAAGCAGCCGTCCCACGAGCTCCCATCCGCGCATCCTGTGGACGGTTTCCCGGACACGACGAGCGGCCCCGGAATGCGCCAGGGCCGCCCTAAGACCTGGCCAGCTCACGCCCGCCGCCTGGATCCGCCCAACGGGACCGCCGCGGCCGGTGTGCCCTTCCTCGCGTGCTCGGGGATGGACACCACGCGGTATCCGGCCTGCCCGAACCACTTGCCGCACGAGAAGTGCTCCCCCTCCCACCGCGGCTGCGCCCCGATTGCCTCGGCCAGGCGCACGACCTGGCCCCTCTGATGGCCGTCGCACCCCTCGGGGAAGTAGGTGATCTCCACTCGGGTCATCTCCCCCACCGGCAACTGCGGGTGGGCTTCCAGGCAGGCCACCAGCGCCCGCAGGTCAGTCAGCAACATCTGACGCTCCCGCTGGCCCGCCACCGGCACCACGGGCCCCTTCACCCGACGGCACCGGCCTTGACCCTGACCCTCCTTCGCCGAACACCAGCGCTCCCCGCCCCGGCACCAGCCGTTGTCCTCGTCCCACGCCCACATGGGCACGCCCCTTCCTCGAATGAAGTCCCCTTCACCCTCCAAAGAAGCCACCCACACCCACCGGATTGGACACCCCAGGAGCAAGAACCTCTCGCCCCAGCCCTCCCCCACCCCAGTGAATGAGTAGCAAGACGCTATAAGTCGGGGCGTCAGAACGAACACCCTGGATCCGCTCTGACCTGCCCTGTCAGTACCGTCCACCCTGTTCGCACGCTTAAACGAACACCCTGGCGAACAGGCTCGACCAAGAAAACAGGCGGATTCCGTATCGCCAGTTGACCTCCGCGTGCGCGGGGCTCACAACACCTGAAGGTCGCTCCAGCGACTGGACAGCGGTCCATCCCCGCGTGCGCGGGGCTCACAAGGGCACGGTGTCGAAGAGGGAGTTCGACGCCGGTCGACCCACCGCAGCGGGGAAGTGCAGCGGGGAAGTCAGGTCGGGTCGGGTGCGTAGAACCTGGTGGTGGCCTCGACCGCGGACGCGACGTGCTCCGGTTCGCCACCGGCGGCCAGGTGAGCCTCGCCCCAGGCCGCGGCGCTGCGTCGGATGAACTCGCGTACTTCGGGCGACTTCTCGACTGCCTCGTGGTCGGCGGGCTCGTCACCGGCCAACAGCTGGGTCAGGGCAAGCAGACGCAGATCCCAGCCGACGCCTCCGGCACCGGGGCCGTAGGTCGGGAAGAGGGGTTCCTCGACGACCGCTGCGTGGATGAGTTCGAATTCGGTGTCGCCGGTCGGGCCTGGGGCCAGTCGCAGTTGCACCTCGCTCGTGCCGGGCCACGCGTCGGCATCCGGCCCGTAGAGCCAGGACACTTTGAGCAGACGTGGTGGCTCGCACTGGAGGATCTCTCCGTGCTCACCTCCGTCCAGCTCGAACCTCCCGCCGAGTCGCAGATCCCCGGTGACCGGTTTCAACCAGCGACGCAGCCGCTCGGGGTTGGTAACGGCATCCCAGACGTCGTCGATCTGCGCTCGGTATCGGCGCCGCACCTCGATGGTGTAGGCCTCGCCGGCGGGCAAGCTGCTCCTGCCCATCGTCCGGCGCGCGGCGGCCAGTTCGTCCAATACGTCTTTCATGTCATGTGCCTTTCGCTGAGGAATCGGTCTTGTCCGTATCGGTGTTGGGCTCGGCCGACGGGCTGGGCGCCCCACCGGCCGCAGCCCGAGCTGCACGCCTGCCCCGGGCCAGCTCGGTTTCCAGGGCGTCGAGGCGTTGATCCCACAGTCGGCGGAACCGGTCCAACCACGCGTCGACCTCGCGCAGCGGCACGGGATCGACGGCGTAGAACCGGCGAGCGCCCTCAGCCCGCACCGACGCGACCCCGCTGTCGCGCAGCACGCGCAGATGCTGTGAAACACCCGGCTGGGAGAGTCCGAACTCGGCCCGGATCACGTCCGTAATCGCGCCAGAGGTCTGCTCACCGTCGGCGAGCAGTTCCAGGATGCGTCGGCGCACCGGGTCGCCGAGGATGTCGAAAGCGTGCACGAACAAGGATCCTACCAGTCTCTGCTTATATAAGTAAGTACTGGCATACTGACGCGCGTTCGGCTTGGCACGGAGGCGGACAAGGTAAGCCGGAAAGGGGCAACGGGCTCCTCCAGCGAAGCCCGGGGTTGCCTCTGCCCGCGCTGACAAGATTCCCGTAGCGACCCCGAGGGTCGCCGTCTCGCCCCCGAGCGTTGTGACGGCTGCCAACCCCGGCGCGTAGCCGGTGAAAGGCACCATGGGGCGGGACGGCCCCGAGAAGCGTCGTGCGGCGACCAAGCGGCTGCGCCAGCTTGTCGGCCCCGGCACCTCACGTCCCGACACATGCGCCTGACCGCCACCGGGCACGGGGTCAGCGAGCGTACCCGGTGGCGGTGGATCGACTCCCAGACCCCGGACGGCGACCGGCGGTCCCGCCCCGGCTACCGGCTCGGTGACACCGACCGTGCCGCCTGGTCCACCTCCGCGTGCGCGGAGCTCAGTCCCAGCAGGGCGACACTCACACGATGGTCCGCTTCGGGGCTCTGCTGGAGGCAACGGGCCGGTTGAAGGAATCGAAGGAAGCCGTAGAGCAGCGGCAGCGGGCCCGGCGTCAAAGCGGTCCCGTGCGCTGCGCTCCCATCGTGAGTCCTGTGTCGCGGCGCCGGGCCGCTGAACGACTCCGGAGGCCGGTGCGGCGTGCGGGTGCGACCGCCGCCGAACTTCCGGGCTGCCCACCTGACTTCCGGGCCGCCCGCCTGCGGGAGAGCGAGCGGCGGGCGGCCCGGTCGGGTGCGGTCAGCGAGTGAGCACGACGGTCTTACCGGGCAGCCGCCCGGTGGCGGCGTCCTCGTGCACGGCGGCCAGCTCGGCCATCGGGCGGTGCGCGGCGACGTGGAGTCGGAGCCTTCCGGCATCCACCTTGGCGACGAGGTCGGTCAGCTGGGCTCCGTCGCTGCGGACCCACAGGCTCGCGCTGCGCACCTTCCGGTCGGGGTCCTCGGGAACCGGGCCGGCCGTGCTGGCGGCGACCCCGCCGTCTGCGACGTAGTCCGTCAGCCACGCGAGTTCCTCCGGGGAGAGGCGCACGTGGTTCACCACGACCTGGAACGGACCGCCCGCGGCGGCCGGGCCCGCGGCGAGGTCGAGGGGGCCGACGACCCTGTCCGCGCCGTAGCCCCGAAGGCGGTCGGCGTGCTGCGGCGCGTCCACCGCGGTCACGTGCGCTCCCGCGTCGACCGCGAGCTGCACCACGAGGCTGCCCACCGCACCCCCCGCCCCGTTGACCAGGATGGTCTGGCCGGGCTTCAACTCGGCGAGTTCGAAGGCCGTCTGCCAGGCCGCCAGGCCGGTCAGCGGCAGTGCCGCGGCGTCGACCAGCTCGGTCGTCCGGGGCGCAGGGGCCAGGGACTCGGCCGGGGCGAGTGCGTACTCGGCGGCCCCGCCCGCGGAGTCGAGGGGCAGCATCGCCACGACTCGGTCGCCGATGTCCAGGCCCGTCACGTCCGCGCCGAGTTCGGCGACGGTGCCCGCCAGGTCGATCCCCGGCACGTACGGGAGGGTCATCGGGATCATCTCGGCCAGGGCGCCGGCGCGGATGTGGTCGTCGACCGGGTTGAACGACGTGGCCGCCACCCGCACCAGCACCTGCCCGGGGCCGGGGACCGGACGGTCGACGTCCTCGTGGCGCAGGACCTCGCTGCCACCGAACTCGTGGAAACGGATTGCCTTCATGACACTTTCCTCCAGGGTGTGTTGATGTCGTCGCCCGGGGATGGGCGAACAGGCGCGAAGGTGCAGCGCGTCGAGGCGCTCAGGTCAGCCGCACCGACCGGGTGGAGTTGCCCATCACCATGCGGTCGATGGCGCTCACGGCGCTGCCGGGGTCATCGGCGGCGCCGACGGCGAACAGCAGTGGGACGAAGTGGTCGGCCGTCGGATGGGCGACCGCGGCGCCGGGCGCCTTGTCGCGGTAGTCGATGAGGGCGTCGACGTCGCCCCGGGAGAGGGCGTCGACGGCCCACGCGTCGAAGGCCGTGGTGGCGGCGACGAGTTCCGGCTGGCGGAAGACGGCGAAACTGTGCGTCATGAAGCCCGAGCCGAGAACGAGGATGCCCTCTTCGCGCAGGGGCCGCAGGCGTGCTCCGAGCTCGAGCAGAGCGCTGGGATCCAGGCTGGGCATCGACAGCTGCACGACCGGGACGTCGGCAGCGGGGTACATGGCCATGAGCGGGATGAAGGCGCCGTGGTCCAGGCCGCGGTCGGCGAACTCGTGTACCGGTGCCGTGCCCAGCAGGCCCGTGAGTCGCCGAGCCAGGTCGGTGGCGTCCGGAGTCGCGTAGGGAAGGGTCTTGTAGCGGGGGTGGAAGCCGCTGAAGTCGTAGTGGAGCGGGACGCCCGCCGCGGCCCCGGATATCGCGACCGGTGCCTGCTCCCAGTGGGCCGAGACGACCACGATGGCCCGGGGTTTGGGCATCGACCGGGCCCAGTCGAAGAGGTCGCCGAGCCACCGCGGATCGTCGAGGGTGAACGGTGCGCCGTGGCTGATGAAGAGGCTGGGCAGGGGCCCGTCGGAGGGGTTCCACACCCGCTGCCCGCGCGCCTGCGGCAGGACCCGGGCAAGGAGGTCGTCGTACGCCGCGGCTGGTGCGCGCGCCGGAGAGGGGGGATCCAGACTGCTCGTGGTGGTCATCAGAACCAGCTCCTTCACTTGCCTAAGCAAGTATTTTTACTTGCCTTGGCAACTGAAGGGTAGCCCATTAGAAGTTGCCCAGGCAAGTCATTCACGTTGCCCGGGCAAGTATGATGAAGCTCATGGACACTCAATCCTGGCTCGACGACGACCAGCAGGACCTGTGGCAGGCGCTGCTCACGGTCGTCATCGCCCTCCCAGCGGCCCTCGACCGCCAGCTGCAGCGAGAGGCGGGTATCTCCAACTTCGAGTACGGGGTCCTGGCCCGCCTGTCCATGGCGGACGAGGCCACGATGCGGCTCAGCGACCTGGCCCGGGTCTGCGACAGCACCCTGCCCCGCCTGTCGAAGGTGATGGATCGGTTCGAGGCCCGTGACTGGGTCGTCCGCCGACCCGACCCCGGCGACGGTCGATACACCCTCGCCACCCTGACCGGCGCCGGCCGGCAGAAGCTCGTCGAGAGCGCACCGGAACACGTCGCGCAGGTGAAGCGGCTCGTGTTCGATCCGCTCAGCGCCGCTCAGCGCCGCCACCTCGGGACCGCGCTCACCCGCATCGCCGCTACCGTGCGCCGGGAACTCGAAGAAGGCTGAGCGCCGTCCTCAGGCGGGGCCTCCCGTCAGCTCCGCGACGCCGGTGATGCGCGCGGTACATGGGGAAGGTACGGCCGTCCGGAGGCAGCATGTCAGCGCTCTTGTCAGCGCCGGTGTCGAAGCGGCCGTCGATGTCCGTGGGCTGACCGCCGGTCAGCAGGTGTTCGGCGGTGAACCGGCGCACGGCGTCGGTGTACGCCGCGGGGGCACCGTGGCGCCCGTCCTCGGGCGGACGGAGGTCGCCGTAGGCGATTGCTCTCAGGGCGGCCCAGCCGTTCCGGCGACGCGGCTGACCGAGCATCATCCCAGGTCAGACCATGTGAGAGCCAGCGAGGGGACTTGAACCCCTAACCTATCGCTTACAAGGCGATTGCTCTGCCAATTGAGCTACGCTGGCGGGCTGCCGCGACCGTGGTCCCGGCTGCTTCCCTCGGAAATGGTACCGGTTCAGATACCGCCCGGCCTACTCGGATACGCCCGGGCGGTCGATTCGCGCCCGGAGGCGGCAGCGCTCACGGCGCGCGGGCGACGAGCAGGGTGAGGGCGGGCTCGGACGTGGCCCCCCGCCGCACGTCCCGGTAGCCCGCTTCGGACAGCTCGCGCGCGGCCTCCTGCGGCCCCCACGGGGTGATCCGGCTGCGGGACATCCGCCAGCGCACCACCGCGTCGCGCACCCCGCCGTCCGGGGCGTCGCCGGGGTCGTCGCGCAGCACGGTCGCGGTGAGCAGCCAGGACTCGGGGCGCAGGGACTCGCGCACGCGCGGCAGCGCCTGTGCGACGGCGTCGGGCGGGAGGGCCGCGAGGGGGAGCCAGGCCAGGTCGTAGGCCCCGGATTCGGACAGTTCGGCCACGTCGAGCAGACGCAGCTCGACCCGGTCGCGCAGTCCGCGTTCGGCCAGGTGGCGCTCGGCCAGGCGCAGCGCCCGGGGCTGGACGTCGAGCCCGACCGCGCGGGATCCGGGGACGCGCTCCAGGACCGCGGCCGCGATGGCGCCGATCCCGGTTCCCGCGTCGAGGAAGCTCAGGCCGTCCCGGCCGAGGAGGTCGCCGAACCCCGGAACGCGCGCCTCCAGCAGGTCGAGGAAGTCCGCCATCCGCCGCCCCGAGGCGACGCCCTCGGCCAGGAAGGCCGCGTCGTCCTCCTCCGCGCGGTCCTCCGCGTCCAGGGCGGCGTCGGCGGCCTGGGACAACTGCCGCGCGACCCTGCGGGGGAAGGCGGACGGCCCGGCCGGGCCCGCCAGGACGGCGCGGTAGGCGGGGAGCAGTCGCCATCCGTCGCCGTCGGGCTCCGCGCACCCCGCGGCGGCCAGCAGCCTGCCGTGCTCGCGCGACAGCGGCGCGCCCTCAGCGGCGGCGGCGAGCGCCGCGACCACCCAGGCTCCGTTGAGCCAGGCGTCGACACGGGCGGCCGGGTCGGGGAAGTCGGATGGGGCGTCTGCCATGGCGCGAGTGTGCCATCCGCCGCGCACGGACGCACCCCCGGGCCGCAACGCGTCCGGACGCCCCCCGGGCCGCTCTCCCGATCCGGGATGCGACGACCCCGAAGGCCGGGGCGCGGTGGCAGGGCCTGACCCGGGCGGCGGTGCGGCCGGGGCACCGACACGGCCGGGGTCCCGCCCTCCACACGCTGAAGTCCGGGTCCGCGACGCCTTCGACCGCTCCCGCAGCCGCCTCAGCTGCGTTCGGCGTCCACACCGTCCTGCTCGACTCCCACACCGTCCTGCTCGGCGTCCACACCGCCCTGCTCGGCTCCCGCGCCGTCCCGCTCAGCCCGCGCACCCGTCGCCCGGCGCGGACGGGCGGCCGGGCTGAGGAACCCGGCGAGCGCGACGAAGAGCAGGGGCACGACCAGGGCCGCGCGCAGTCCGTACGCCTCCCCCAGCAGGCCGAGCGCGGGCGGCCCGACCAGGAACGCGACGTAGCCGAGCGTCGCCACCAGGGAGACCCGGGCCGCGGAGTCGGGTCCGGAGTCCCCGGCCGCGGACAGGGCCACGGGGAAGCCCAGCGAGGCCCCCAGCCCCCACAGGACCACGGCCCCCGCCGCCAGGACCGGGCTGTCGGCACCGGCCACCAATCCCATGCCCGCCACCCCGGCCAGCGCGCTCGCCCCGAGCACGCGGGCCCTGCCGAAGCGCGCCAGGAAGTACCCCCCGGCGAAGCGCCCGACCGTCATCGACGCGGCGAAGACGGCGTAGACCATCGACCCCAGGGCCGGGTCGAAGCCGTGGCCGTCGACCATGATCAGCGGGAGCCAGTCGTTGGCGGTGCCCTCGGCCAGGGCCATCGCGAGCACGATGAGGCCGATCAGCACCAGGCGCGTGTCCTTCCACAGCGCACGTCCGCCGCCCGCGGCCTCCGCGCCGGAAGCGCGCGGGAGCGCCCTGCCGGTGCCGGGGGGCAGGGCGCCGAAAGTCGCCGTCGCGGCCACCAGGGCCAGGACACCGACCGCCGCCAGGTGCCACGCCACGGGGAACCCGACCGCGGTGAGCGCCATGCCGGCGAGGGCGCCGACCACGGTCCCCAGGCTGAAGAAGCCGTGCATGCGCGGCAGCAGCGGCTCGGACAGGACCCGTTCGATGTCGGCTCCCTCGATGTTCATGGCGATCTCCCCGGCGCCCATGCCCAGACCGAAGAGGAACAGGCCGAACGCCACGACGAGGGCGGCCGACAGGCCCGCGCCCAGGCCGATGACGGGCAGGCTCCCCAACATCGCGACGGCCCCGGCCACGATGACCGGACGGGCGCCCAGGCGGGCGACGATCGCGCCCGAACCGAGGACGCCGAGCATGGAACCGACCGAGAGGCCGAACAGGACGAACCCCATCTCGGCGGTGGAGGCCCCCAGCGCGTCGCGGATGTCGGGGGTGCGCGTGACCCAGGACGAGATCCCCAGCCCGGGCAGGAGGAAGAGGGCGCACAGCGCGAGGCGCCGACGACCCACGGCGGTTCCCATGAGGAGCTCCCAGTGGAGTGAGGGCCAATAGTGTGTACAAAAGTACACACTTGTGGGCGCGGACACCACGGCCCCGGACGCGGGCAGCACGGTCCCAGACCCGGACACCACGGTCCCGGACCGGGGCGGCCGCGTACCAGAATGGTCGTGGGCGCAGGGGTCACGGACGGAAGGGGAACATGGCCGGAACCAGGCGGGTGGCCAACGACCCGCGACGCAAGGAGCGCATCCTCGCCGCGGCCCTGGAGGTGATCGCCGAGCGCGGTGTGCACAGGACCACGCACCGGGCGATCGCCGAGCGCGCCTCGGTGCCCCTGGGCTCGCTGACCTACCACTTCGACGGCCTGCCCGCGATCCTGGAGCAGGCGTTCACGCACCTCGCGCGGACGATGTCGGAGTACTACGCGGACCGGCTCGCGGCGGCGCGCGACCGGGCCGAGGCGTGCGAGGCCGTGGTCGACCTCATCTGCGGCCCCGAGTACGCCATGCCCCACCAGTTCGCCCTGCTCTTCGAGATGTACTCCTACGCCAACCACGACGAGGCGGTCCGCGGGGCAGCGCGCGCCTGGATGGACGTCAGCCGCGCCTCCCTGTCGGCGCACTTTCCCCCCGAGGCGTGCCGCGCGCTGGACGCCCTGATCGAGGGGTGGTCGATGCACCGCCACTTCGAGCGCGATGAGGGCGGCCCGGACCGCGCGGTGGTCCTGGCGGCGGTGACCGCCGTCGCCGACCGGCTCTCCTGATCCCTGGGCTTCTGATTCCCGGGCTTCAGGAGAAATGTGTCTTTTCGTGTGACAGGTGTCACTTTGTGGGGTAAGCAGGACGGGGGCGCGCACAACCCCGTACGCGTCCCGTGTGTCTACCGCCGAGGAGCCGCAACATGGCCTGCGCAGGATACGAGTGGACCGCCCCGCTGGACAGCGCGGACGAGATCGCCCCGGCCGTCGAGGAACTGGACGAGGAGACCGCGGAGTAGCGCTGTGACGCGATCCGCGTGGATCCCCGCGTCCGGGGAGCGGACCTCCCCGCTCCCCGGGCCGGGCCCCAGAAGCTGGACCGGGACGCGCGAGCGCGAACTTCCGCTGGACGAGGCCGAGCTGCGGGTCCGCGCCGAGGTGGGCGCCCTCGGCTGGAGCGCCCGCTACCGGGTGCTCGACGACCGCGAACCGACCGCCGTCCAGTGCGGCCTGTGGGACGCCGACGGCTCGGAGGTCCCCTACGGACTCGGCGCGGGCAAGGGCCCCGGAGTCCCCGCGCGCGTCGGCGCGCAGTTCGAGGCCCTGGAGCACGCGTTCACCGGCCCCACCGTCCTGGAGACGCTGCCGGTGCGCCTGGTGGACGCCGCGGAACTCGCCGAGGGGCCCTTCAACACCGACCGGGCGGTCCGCGACGTGGCCGCGCAGAAGGGCGCGCGGGTGGCCTGCGTGCGCCACGAGGCGCTCGACGGCGGCCCTCCGGTCGACGTCCCCGTGTTCCTGTGGGCGCCGTGGTACCCGGTCCCCGGCGGGGAGGCGGCGAAGGTCCGCCGCGCCCTGGGCGACACCGCCGGGTACCGGTCGGCGATGTCCTACAGCGTCAACTCCGGCTGCGCGATCGGGGCCACCCGCGACGAGGCGCTCCTGCACGCCCTGAACGAGTGGGTGGAGCGCGACGCGTTCTCGCTGTTCCTGCTGCGCTCCGTCTACGACGGCGGTCCCATGCCCGCGCGCGTGCCCCGCGAGGCGCTGCCCGGACGCCTGCGCGCCCACCTGGACCGCGCCCGCGACCTCGTCGGCGGCCCGGTGGTCCTGCTCGACCTGACCACCGACCTCGGCGTGCCCGTGGTCATGGCCTACGCCCCCGAACGCCGGGGCGGCGCCCCGGACCACCGCTACGGGCTGGGCGCCTCCCTGTCGGGCGAACTCGCCGCGGAGCGCGCCGTCACCGAGTTCGTCCAGGGCGAGCTGCTCGCCCGGGTCGTGGCCGAGCAGTCGGCGGCGCCGGACCGCTCGGGGCCGTTCGCGCGGCTGGTCGCCGACCACGACGTCGCCGTCGGGGTCGGCGCGAGGCTCTCCGGACACCCCCGGCTCCTGGCCTGCGCCATGCTGGACTTCGCCGACCGGATCGGCGGGGCGCCACCGGGCGCGATGCCGCCCGAGACCGTCCCGCCCGGCACCGGCGTGCCCCTGCAACGGGCCGCCGTCGTGGAACGTCTGGCGGCGGCCGGGCACCGCGTCGCGGCGCACCCGCTGCGGACGATGGAGCACGGCACCGTCGTGGTGCAGGTGCAGTGCCCCGGCCTGGAGCGGTTCCACCTCGTCACCAAGGGGCACGTGGCCCTGCCCGGCGCACGCGGGCGCGCGCGCCGCGCACGCTGAGACGGTCCGGGCGCCGCCTCCCCTCGGCACTCCTGACCGCCGTCCGCACGCCGGGTGCCCGGAACACCTCCCGTGCACCGGGCGGCCCCGCACGCCGAGGCGTCGCGGACACTGCCGGTCGGCGGCGCCCGCGGCCCGCGTCACAGCTGTTCCAGCAGCACGTCCTCCACCGCCTCGGCGTAGGCGCGCACCGTCTGGTGATCGAACAGCAGCCGGGTGGGGACCGTGACGTCCAGCAGGCGCTCGACCTCGCGCACCACCTGGAGGCTGCGCACCGAGTCCCCGCCGATGTCGAAGAAGTTGTCGTCGCGCCCGATGCGCTCCAACCCCAGGGTGCGCCCCCACACCTCGGCCACGGCCTCCTCGGTGGGAGTGCTCGGCTCGACGTGGACGGGCGCGGCGGCGCGCGCCCAGGCCGGTTCGGGCAGGCGGGCGCGGTCCACCTTGCCGTTGGCGTTGAGCGGCAGTGCCTCCAGCACGGTGACGGCCGCGGGCACCATGTAGGCGGGCAGCTCACGGGACAGGCGCTCGCGCACCGGGTCGGCGTCCACCTCCCGTCCGGTGACGTAGGCGACGAGCTGACGCCCTCCGGTGGGTGCCTCGGCCACCAGCGCCGCGGCCTGGGCGACCTCGGGCACGCGCAGCAGGGCGGCCTCGACCTCGCCCGTCTCGATGCGGAACCCGCGCAGCTTCACCTGGCCGTCCGCGCGGCCCACGAACACCAGGCGCCCCTCGGCGGACCAGCGCACCAGGTCGCCGGTGCGGTAGAGCCGCCCGCCGTCCCCGAAGGGGTCGGCCACGAAGCGCTCGGCGGTCAGGCCGGGCTGGCCGTCGTAGCCGCGCGCCGTCCCCGGCCCGGACAGGTACAGCTCGCCCACCGCGCCGGGCGGAACCGGGCGCAGGGCCGCGTCCAGCACATGGGCGCCGGTGGCGTCCATCGGGCGGCCGATCGGGCAGTGCCCGGCGCGGGCCTCCTCCTCGCTCAGCGGGGTGCACGTGGCGAAGGTGGTGGCCTCGGTGGGTCCGTACACGTGCACCAGGGCGGTGTCCGGGCACGCTCGGCGCACGCGGGCGAGGGAGGCCGGGTCGGCGGCCTCCCCGCCGGTCCACAGCTCGCGCAGCCCCGCGAAGCACTCCGGGTCCTGCTGGGCGAAGAGGTTGAACAGCGCGGTGGTGAGGAAGACCGCGCTGACCCCGTGCCGGGCGGTGTGCCCGCGCAGGGAGTCGGCGGAGACCGGCCCGTCCGCCACCACCGCGGTACCGCCGTTGAGCAGCGGCACCCAGACCTCGTAGGTGGCGGCGTCGAAGGCGTGCGGGGAGTGGAACAGCACCCTGTCGTGGCCCTCGCGCCAGCGGGAGTCGGCGCTGAGGGCGACCACGGCCCGGTGGTCGACCACCACGCCCTTGGGCGTGCCCGTGGAGCCCGAGGTGAACATGACGTAGGCGGCGGTGTGCCCGTGCACCGGGCCCCGGCGGGCCGTGGCACCCGCGCCCGCGCCCGAGTTCCCGGTCCCGGCTCCGGCTCCGGCTCCGGCTCCGGCTCCAACGGTCGTACTCGCACCGGCGACAGCACCGATCCCGGCGTCAACACCAGGCCCCGAGCCCCCACCGACATCAGCGGCCGCACCGACTCCTGCTCCTGCTCCTGCTCCTGCTCCTGCTCCTGCGGTCACACTCGCACCGCCATCCGCGCCAACGGCAGCATCGACCCCGGCACCCGCGCCCACACCGACATCCGCAGCCGCACCGATCCCAGCACCAGCACCAGCACCAGCACCAGCACCAGCACCAGCACCAGCACCAGCACCAGCACCAGCACCAGCACCAGAGAGTGTGCCGTCTACGGCGTAGCCCACCACCACCTCCACGTCCGCGCAGCGGTCGGCCATGCCGGGGTCGGCCACGGCCACGCGCGCGCCCAGGGCGCGGGCCAGGGAGGCGACCCGCTCCGCCGGAACCGTCTCGTGCAGCGGCGCGTAGGCGGCCCCCGTGCGCAGGACGCCGAGCATGGCGGCCACCACCCGCGGCGAACGCGGCATGAGCAGCAGCACCCGGGACTCCGCGCCCACGCCCAGCGCGGCCAGGCGGTCGGCCACCCGGTCGGCCTCGGCGTCCAGTTCGGCGTAGGTCCACTCACCGTCCGCGCCGACCAGGGCGGTCGCCTCGGGATGACGGGCGGCGCGCTCGGCGAACAGGGCGGTGACGGTGGTGGCGGGCGGTTCCCCGCCGCCGCCGTCGGCCAGGGCCAGGGACCGGGCCGGGTCGGCTCCGGCCACCCGCCCCAGGGGGCGTTCGGGGTCCTCGGTGAGCGAGACCAGGATGCGCTCCAGGTCGCCCAGCAGGCGGTCCGCGGTCGCGGCGTCGAAGCACGCGGGGTCGTGCCCCAAGATCAGGCGCAACCCGTCGGAGGCGTAGGCGCTCAGCGCGAGCGGGTAGTTGGTGGCCTCCACCGCGTTGACGAACCGGACGCGCAGCCCGTGCTCGGCGGCCGCCGCCTCGTCCACGGGGTAGTTCTCGAACACCACGACGCTGTCGAAGAGCGGGGTGTCGCCGGGCAGACCCGCCTCCGCCTGCACGCGCGCCAGCGACAGGTGGTCCTGGGCCCGCGAGAGCGCCTGGTCCTCCTGGAGGCGGCGCAGCCACCGCGCCACGGGCTCGGCGGGGTCGACGGCCACGCGCACCGGCAGGGTGTTGATGAACAGGCCCACCGCGGCCTCCACCCCGGGCATGTCGTCGGGGCGGCCGGAGGTGGTGGCGCCGAAGACCACGTCGGCGCGCCCCGAGTACGCGGACAGGAGCAGGGCCCACGCGCCCTGGACCACGGCGTTGACGGTCAGGCCGTGTGCGCGGGCGAAGGCGTGCACGGCCCCGGCCCGCGCGGGTGCGAGGGCGGTCTGGCTCCGGGCGCTGGAGCGCGCGGCGCGCAGGGCGGCGGGCGGCCGGTCGTAGGGCAGCGGCGTGGGCTCGGCCACGCCTTCCAGCACGCCCCGCCAGAAGGCGTGCCCCTCCCCCGCGTCGCGTCCGGCCAGGCGGCGCAGGTACTCCCGGAAGTCGGGGCGCGCGGCCGGGACGCCGCCCCGGTAGGCGGCCAGGACATCCTCCAGCACCAGGGGCAGGCTCCACCCGTCCAGGACGAGGTGGTGGAAGGTCCACACCAGGCGCACGGAGGCGTCGCCGGTGCGCAGCAGGGCCACGCGCAGGAGCGGGTCGCGGACGGGGTCCACTCCCCGGGCGGCGTCCTCGGCCAGGTGGTCGGCCAGGGCCCGCCCGCGCTCCTCCTCCGTCGCACCGCGCAGGTCGAGGTGGCGCACCTCGACGGGGACGGCGCGGTGCACGAGCAGGACCGGTTCGGACAGCCCCTCCCAGGCCACGCGGGCGCGCAGGACGGGGGTGGCCGCGACCACCCGCCGCCAGGCGCGGCCCAGGGCCCCGGGGTCGCCCACGCCGTCCAGGTCGACGACGACCTGCTCCAGGTAGGAGCCGGAGTCGGGTTCCAGGGCGGAGTGGAAGAACATGCCCTGCTGCATGGGGGTGAGCGGCCACACGTCCTGGACGTCGCGGCCGTCGCCGACGAGGCGGTCGACCTCGGCCTGCTCCAGGCGCACGAGCGGGAAGTCGGAGGGGGTGGCCCCGCCGTGGGCGGGGTCCAGGCAGTGCTCGACCAGGGCGGCGAGCTCGGCGGCCATGGCCTCGGCGAGGCGGCGCACGGTGGCCGTGCCGTGGACGGTGGCGGCGTGGTACCAGTCGAAGACCAGGCGTTCGCCCTCGAAGCGGCCCACCACCTCGACCAGGTGGGCTCGCTCCTCGTCCGGGGAGTGCTCGCCGCCGGGGTTGAGCCGCAGCGCGGTGTGCAGGGCGCCCCGGCCGGGGTCGGTGTCGAAGCGGCCCAGGTAGTTGAAGCTCACGCCGGGCGCGGGGTCGCGGTCCAGGCGGGCCCGCTGCTCCGGTGTGCCCAGGTGGCGCAGGGCACCGTAGCCCAGGCCGTTGCCGGGGACCGCGCGCAGCATCTCCTTGGTGGCGCGGATCCGGTCGGACCGGTCGGGTCCGCCGGTGAGCACGACGGGGAACACGGTGGTGAACCAGCCCACGGTGCGCGAGGTGTCCAGGTCCTCGAACAGCTCCTCGCGGCCGTGGCCCTCCAGGTCCACGGGCACGCGCGCGGAGCCGGTCCACTCGCACAGCACCCGGCCCAGGGCGGACAGCAGCAGGTCGTTGACGCGGGTGCGGAAGGCCGCGGGCGCCTCGCCCAGCAGGCGCCGGGTGTCCTCCTCGGACAGCCCGGCGGTGACCACCCGCTGGTCGCGCACCAGGCCGTTGCCCCGGCCCGGGAGGTCGCGGGGCAGTTCGGCGCGGGTGGCGGCGACGGCGGCCCAGGTGTCGAGTTCGGCGTCGAAGGCCCCCCGCGCGGTGTGCCGGGCCAGGCGGTCGGCCCACACGGAGAAGGGCGTGGTGCGCGGCCCCGGGTCCACGGGCGCACCCTCGGCGGCCTGGCGGTAGGCGGTGGCCAGGTCCTCCAGCAGCACCCGCCAGGACACCCCGTCCACGACGAGGTGGTGGGCGGTCAGCAGCAGCCGGGAGCCCTCGGGACCGGAGTCGAGCAGGACGGCGGCGAAGACGGGGCCGCGGGCCAGGTCGAGGCCGGTGTGCGCGGCCCGGACGCTCTCCTCGGCCAGCTCGCGCGCCCGCCCGGGTCCGTGTCCGGACAGGTCGACCGTGCTCAGCGGCGGAGCGGCCGTGCCGGGTCCGGCCACGCGCGGGCCGTCGCCGTCGCGGCGCAGCCGCAGCATGTCGTGGTGGTCGGCCAGTGCGGCCAGGGCGGTGCGCAGGGCGCGCGGTTCCAGGGGCCGGGCCAGGTCGAGCAGCACGGACATGGCGAAGTGGTCGGGCGCCACCGGGTGGGTGCGGTCGAACCAGCCCATGACGGGCGTGGCGGTGAGCGGACCGCTCACCGGTCCGGTACCGGTCGCGCCGGGCCGCCGCACGCGCGCCACCTCGGCCAGGGCGGCGACGCTGGGGTGGGAGAAGACGTCGCGGCTGCTCAGCTCCACACCGGCCCGGCGGGCGCGGGAGACCATCTGGATGCTGAGGATGGAGTCGCCGCCCAGGGCGAAGAAGTCGTCGTGGACGCCCACGCGCTCCACGGCCAGGACTGAGGCGAACACCTCGGCCAGGACCCGCTCGGTGTCGGTGCGGGGCGCGGCGTGCTCCCGGTCGTGCCCGGGGTCAGGCAGGGCGCGGTGGTCGACCTTGCCGTTGGCGGTCAGGGGCAGCGCGTCCAGGACCACGACGGCGGCGGGGACCATGTAGCCGGGCAGGGTGCGGGCCAGGGCGCGGCGCCACTCCTCCGCGGCCTCCTCTCCCGGGTCCCCTTCCGAGGGCACGGCGTAGGCGAGGAGCCTGCGCCCGCCGCCGGGTGCGGCGCGCACGAGGGCGACGGCCTCGGCGACGCCCTCCAGCGCGAGCAGGGCGGCCTCGACCTCGCCGGGCTCGATCCGGAAGCCCCGGATCTTGACCTGGGAGTCGGCGCGGCCGACGTACTCCAGCTCCCCGGAGCCGTTCCACAGCACGAGGTCGCCAGTGCGGTAGAGGCGCTCGCCGTCGCCCCCGGGGTCGGCCACGAAGCGCTCCGCGGTCAGGCCCGGACGGCCCAGGTAGCCGCGGGCGACACCGGCCCCGCCCACGTACAGCTCCCCGACCGCGCCCGGGGGCACCGGGCGCAGGAGGGTGTCGAGCACCCGAACGCGCATGCCGTCCAGGGGCGTGCCGATGGGCACGGTGCGCACCGGTTCGGCGGTGCGCGCGGCGGTGTGGTGGGCGGCGAAGGTGGTGGTCTCGGTGGGCCCGTA
>ANAW01000045.1:0-57396 GCA_000340945.1 Nocardiopsis synnemataformans DSM 44143
GGTGCCGGGGCAGGCCCGCAGCACCCGGTGCACGCTCGCCGGGCTGGCGGCCTCGCCCCCCGTGATCACCTCGCGCAGCGGGGCGAAGCAGGAGGGGTCCTGGGCGGCGTAGAGGTTGAACAGCGCGGCGGTGACGAAGGTGGAGGTCACCCGGTGGCGGCGGGCCAGCGCGCCGAACTCCTCGGCGCTCATGCGTCCGGGCGGCGCGACGACCACGGCGCCGCCGCGCAGCAGCGGCGTCCAGATCTCGTAGGTGGCCGCGTCGAAGGCGTGCGAGGAGTGCAGCAGCACGCGCTCGTCGCGGCCGCCGCCCCACCGGGAGTCGCGCGCCAGGGCCACCACGTCGGCGTGGGTCACCGCCACGCCCTTGGGCTCCCCGGTGGAGCCGGACGTGTGCATGACGTAGGCCAGCGCGCGCGGGTCGGCCTCGGGCAGGGGGGCCTCGGTCCGCACGGTCGGGTAGGGGCCGGGCCCGTCCAGGACCAGCACGCGCGCGTCGGTGCCCTCGGGCAGGCGGGAGCGCGAGGCGGTGTCGGTGACGATGACGCGCGCGCCGGTGCGGGCGGCCGTCCAGGCCACGCGCTCGGCGGGGTCGTCGGGGTGGACGGGGACGTAGGCGCCCCCGGCGCGCAGCACCGCGAGCATCGCGGTGACCACGTGCGGCCCCCGCTCCAGCAGCAGGGGCACGGCGTCCTCCGTGCCGACCCCCCATGCCCGCAGCAGGCGTGCCAGGTCGGCGGAGCGGGCGTCGAGCTCGGCGTAGGTCACCGCCGGGAAGTCGCCGACCAGGGCCGGGGCGCGGGGGGTGCGGGCCGCCTGCTCGGCGAACGCGGCGGTCACGGACGCGGGCGCGCCCTGGGCGGGGGCGTGCTCCCAGGAGTCCAGGAGGGCGCGTTCGGCCTCGGGCCGCAGGTCCAGGGCGGCCAGGTCCAGGCCGGGGTCGGCGACGACGGCGTCGGCCAGCCGGGACAGGGCGTCGGCCAGGGCCGCCACGCGCCCGGCGTCGTACAGGTCGGTGTTGTACTCGACGGACAGGCGCAGGGCGCCGTCGCGTTCGGCGTACTCGAAGACCAGGTCGGCCAGGGCGGCGGTGCGCGGCAGGTCGACCTCCTCGGCGCGCAGGCCCTCCAGCTCCAGTCCGCCGGTGTGGGCGTTCTGGAGGACCATCAGCGCCTGGAACAGGGGGCCGCGGGCGGGGTCGCGCTCGGTGACCAGGGCATCGACGACGCGGTCGAAGGGCATCTCGTGGGCGAGGGCGGCGTCGGCCTCGGCGCGCACCTGCCCGACGAACGCGGCCGCGGTGGTGCCCGGGCGCAGGCGCGAGCGGAGCACGACCGGGTTGACGAAGAAGCCGACCACGTCCTCCAGCCGGGGGTGGTCGCGTCCGGCGGAGGCCGCGCCCAGGGCGACGTCGGCGGAACCGGACGCGGCCGAGAGCACCGCCTGGGTCAGGGCCGCCAGGGTCGCGAAGAGCGTGGCGCCGCACTCGCCGCCCAGGGCGCGCAGGCCCCGGAGCTGGTCGGGGGTCAGGCGGGTGCGGTGGACGGCCCCGGCGGTGGTGCGCCGGGCGGGCCGGGGGCGGTCGGTGGGCACGGCCAGCGGGGGCACGTCCTCCAGGGTGCGCGCCCAGTGCTCCAGGCGGCGCCGGGCCTCGGGCCCCTCCCAGCGGCCCTGTTCCCAGACGGCGAAGTCGGCGTAGTCGATCTCCGCGCGGGTGTCGGCGTCCTCCCCGCGCACGGCGGCCCGGTAGTACGAGGCGAGGTCGCGGTGGAGCAGGTCGACCGACCAGCCGTCGCAGGCGATGTGGTGGGTGCTCAGGACCAGGACGTGGTCCCGGTCGTCCAGGCGCAGCAGCAGGGCTCGGGTGGGCGGTCCCGCCACGAGGTCGAAGGGGGTGTCCACCTCGCGCAGCAGGTGCCGGTGCAGCTCCTCCTCGCGGTCGGCCGGGTCGGTCGAGGAGATCTCGCGGACGGTGAGCGGGTCGGCGCGGGGGGCGCGCACGTACTGGACGGGTTCGCCGTCGACGGTGTCGTAGGTGGTGCGCAGGGCCTCGTGGCGTTCCTGGAGCAGTTCCACGGCGCGGCCGAGCGCGGGCACGTCGAGCGGTCCGCGCAGGCGGAAGGCGCTGCCGGTGTGGTACTCGGCACTGTCGCCGTCGAGCTGGTGCAGGAACCACAGGCGGCGCTGGGCCGCCGACAGCGGAAGCGGACGGCCGCGTCCGGCCGGGGTGAGGGGCTCCGCGCGGCGCCCGGCGTCCTCCGCCGCGGCGACGCCCTCGGGGGTGGGGTGGCGGAACAGCGCGCGCGGGTCGAGGCCGGTGCCCAGGCGCTCGCCCAGGCGCCAGGCCACGCGGGCGGCGAGGATGGAGTCGCCGCCCAGGGCGAAGAAGTCGTCGCGGGCGCCGACGCGCTCCAGGCCCAGTGCCGCGGCGAACTCCTCGGCGGCGGCGCGCTCGGCGCCCTCGCGCGGTTCGACGTGGTCGGCGGCGGAGCGGACGGAGGGTACGGGCAGGGCGCGGTGGTCGACCTTGCCGTTGGCGGTCAGGGGCAGTGCCTCCAGGGCCACGACGGCGGCGGGCACCATGTAGGCGGGCAGGCGGTCGGCGAGCCGTTCGCGCAGGGCCCCGGTGTCGGCGGTCCCGACGACGTAGCCGACCAGGAGGCGCACGCCCGGGACGTCCTCGCGGACGGTGACCAGGGCCTGGGCGACGCCCTCCTGGGCGAGCAGGGCGGCCTCGATCTCGCCGGGTTCGATGCGAAAGCCCCGGATCTTGACCTGGGAGTCGGCGCGGCCGACGTACTCCAGCAGGCCGTCGGCGTTCCAGCGCACCAGGTCGCCGGTGCGGTAGAGCCGCTCACCGCTGCCGAGGGGGTCGGCCACGAAGCGCTCGGCGGTCAGGCCCGGACGGCCCAGGTAGCCGCGGGCGACACCGGCCCCGCCGACGTACAGCTCTCCCACCCGGCCCGGTGCGGCCGGGTTCAGCCGGTCGTCGAGCACCCGGGCGCGCACGCCGTCCAGGGGCGTGCCCACGGGCACCGACAGCAGCGGGGGGCGGTCGCGGTCCACGGTGAAGTGCGTGGCGAAGGTGGTGGTCTCGGTGGGCCCGTAGCCGTTGGCGACCGCCGTGCCGGGGCAGGCGTCCAGCACGGCGCGGACCGCGCCGGGCGGGACGGCCTCGCCCCCCGTGATCACCTCGCGCAGCGGGGCGAAGCAGGAGGGGTCCTGGGCGGCGAACAGGTCGAACAGGGCGGCGGTGACGAAGGTGGAGGTCACCCGGTGGCGGCGGGCCAGCGCGCCGAAGTCCCCGGCCGTGAGCCGTTGCGGGGGTGCGACGACCACGGCGCCGCCGCGCAGCAGCGGCGTCCAGACCTCGTAGGTGGCGGCGTCGAAGGCGTGCGAGGAGTGGAACAGCACCCGGGAGTCGCGTCCCCCGCCCCATCGGGGGTCGCGCGCCAGGGCCACCACGTCGGCGTGCGTGACCGCCACGCCCTTGGGCTCCCCGGTGGAACCGGAGGTGTGCATGACGTAGGCCAGCGCACGGGGGTGGGGTGCGGGCAGCTCCGGTCCGGAGGGGGCGGCAACGGCAGCGCCGTCCCCGGTGGCAGTGTCCCTGGCGGCGCCTTCCCCGACTGCGCCGTCTCCGGCTGTGCCGCCCGTGGTGTCGGCGGCCCCGGCAGCGCCGTCCCGTCCGTCCTCCCTGTCCCCTCCTTCCCCTCCGGCCTCCGCGCCGCCCTCCGCGTCCAGGTCGAGGATCCGGGCCAGGCCGCCGAGGCGGGCGGGCAGGCGGGGGCCGAGCACCCGGTCGGTGAGCACCAGGCGCGCGCCGGTGCGCTCGGCGGCGGCCAGCACCCGGTCGGCGGGTTCGTCGGGGTGGACGGGGACGTAGGCGCCTCCGGCACGCAGCACCGCGAGCATCGCGGTGACCACGTGCGGCCCCCGTTCCAGGGCGAGCAGGACGGTGCCCTCCGGAGCGAGCCCGTGGCCCAGTAGCAGGCGCGCCAGGTCGGCGGAGCGGGCGTCGAGCTCGGCGTAGGTCACCGTCGGGAAGCCGCCGAGGAGGGCCGGGGCGTCGGGGGTGCGGGCCGCCTGCCCGGCGAAGGCCTCCGGGACCGAGGAGGGCGAGACCGTGTCCGCGGGGTCGAGGGCGAAGCGGGTGGACTCCTGGGAGGACAGCACGTGACGTCTCCTGGCGCGTGTTCGGAAGGGAGGGCGGCGGAAGGGCGGGCGTGGGGACGGCGTGGGGGCCGGGTGCTCCGCCGCCGCGGTGGCGCGGCCGTCCGGCGGAGGGGATAGCCGAGGCGAATCGGGCCGCCATTCCCGGCGGTCCGCCGCACGAGGACAGAGCCTGCCACATCGCCTTATCCAACCGGGCACTTTACCAAAAAGCTTGGCATTTCGAAATTCCCTTCGGCGACAGATAATCCCACACAGAACACCTTGCGCCACACGGAATACTTAGGCCCCAAAGCAGACAAAATACAACAAAAGTAGTAATCAACCGATCACGCCAGTACAAAGCCCTGCAAGGCACACAAAAGCCGCACGGGAGCGGAAGGTTTAGATACCGTACGGAGTGGTTAAATTACTCAAAGTAAAGGAACGGACAATACCTGTCCACATGCGGCCATCCGGGAACTTCGCATCCGGCCGCGGACCGGCCTTCGCGCGCTCCCCCGGCGCCCAGCACCACCCGAACCGCGACCCGTCACAGGGCCCCGCCACCGCACCCCCGCACCACCCCGCGGAGGGGTGCCCCGGCCGGGCGGGCACGTAACCGCTGCTCAGAGCCCACAAGAGCCCATACCACACCCTGGAACTCAGTACACGGGGTTCTCCATAAAAGACCGAACCGCGTTCAACCGACGATCTCTTCGCCCTCTCTCCAGCAGAAACTCCGCCGTTTCATCGATCAGCACAGCGCCCGCACGAACATGAGCGCTATTGAGCGCAATCCACCCTCCATCAGCACGAATGGGTGAGAAGGAACACAGACACACGGGTAAACCGGGGCCGTTGTCGACCGACGTCCACAACGCGGCACCGGCCTTCCGTCGAAGCCTTCACCATCCCGACCGGAAGGCGAACTCCCTGCTAACGGCAGGGGGACGCAGCGAAGAACACGAAGACCCCCGCACGGGGTGAATGTCGTCACACCCCGGAAATCTCCCGGAAAGCCCGGACCGTATTCCCCGGCACCCGGTTCCCGACATATCCGAAACCCTTGCCAAGATTCGAAGCGATATGTGAGTATCCGTGGCACGTGCGGTGTACCGCCCCGTCCCCGCCGAAGCGACCGGCCGCTCCCGTCCCGAGCGCCGGCCTTTCGGGTGCCCTCCGACTCCCACGAGGAGAACGTCGTGCGCGACGCCCTGTCCGACCTGCTCCGCCGGACCTCTCACCAGGTCGGCGTCCCCGGAGCCCAGCTGGCGGTCTACCACCGCGGTGAGCTGCACACCTGCGCCACCGGCGTGGAGAACACCCAGACGGGCCGCCCCGTGGCGCCCGACTCGCTCTTCCCGATGGGTTCGGTGACCAAGACCGTCACCGCGGCCCTGGTCATGCAACTGGTGGAGGACGGCGACGTCGACCTCGACGCCCCGGTGCTGGACCACCTGGGCGGGGCCGCCCATGGCCACCCCCTGCGGGGCGCCACCCCCCGCCACCTGCTCAGCCACACCGCCGGTCTGGTCTCGGAGCGCTCCGAGGCCGCCCCCGCGCCCTCCCTGCGCCGCTACGTCTCCTCGCTCACGCCCGAGGACCGCATCGCCGAGCCGGGCACGCTGTTCTCCTACTCCAACACCGGCTACGCCGTGGCGGGCCGACTCGTGGAGACCGTCACCGGACAGGGCTGGTGGGAGACCGTGGAGTCGCACCTGTGCGGCTCCACCGGCATGGAACTGGCACCGGTCCTGGCGCCGCGGTCCCTCCCCGCCGCCGACCTGGTCACCGGGCACGCCGTCGACAGGGCGGGCCGGGCCCACCCGGTGGGCTTCCACATCGAGCCCGCCCTGGCCCCGGCCGGGGGCCTGGCCGCCAGCGCCACCGCCCTGGCGGCCTTCGGCCGCGCCTTCCTCGACCCCGAGCACGCCGCGCTGGACGGCGAGGTCGCCGCCCCGGACGTGCTGCGCGAGATGGGCCGCTCGGTGAGCACGGCCGACCCCTTCGGTCTGGCCGACGGCTGGGGCGCCGGGTGGTCGCTGCACCTGGCCGGGGACCGCCTGTGGTACGGCCACGACGGAACGCTGGACGGCGCCACCTGCAACCTGCGCGTGGACCCCGAGGGCGGCTCGGTGGTGGCGCTGACCACCAACGCCACCACCGGTGTGACCGCCTGGGAGCACGTGGTCCGCGGTCTGCGCGAGCTGGGGGTGGACGTGGGCCACTACCGCCAGCCCGACGCCGCGGCCGAGGGCACCGCCACCGGACCGGGCCCGGACCGCGTCACGGGGCGCTACGGCAACGGCGGCCTGGCCGCCGAGGTCGTCCGGGACCGGGACGGGTGCCGACTGGTCATGTCCAACGGCTTCGAGGGCGCGCTGTCCACCGGGCCGGGCGGCGCCTTCCGCGTGGTCTCCGAGCGCCACGGCGGGATCGCGCTCAGCGGGCGCTTCCTCGCCGACCCCGCCGAGCCCCGGCGCGCCACGGCGCTCCAGTACAACGGGCGCACCCTGCGCCTGAGCGGGCTCGCCGTGGGCCCCAACGCCTGACCCACCACCCCTGCGCAGACGAGGACCGGCACAGCCACCATGAGCAGCGAAGCCACCGCCGACCCCACACCCGACGCCGCCCGGGCCAGGGCACGCGAGGAGGTCCTGCGCCGCCTGCGCTCGCGCGGCGGGAGCGGCCAGGACATCCCCCGCGTCCCCCGCGACCGCCCGGCCGCGCTGTCCTTCGCCCAGCAGCGGCTGTGGGTCCTGGAGCAGATGGCCCCCGGCCGCACCGACTACAACTCCGCCCTGGCGCTGCGGCTGACCGGGGACCTGGACGCCGGGGCGCTGCGGCGCTCCCTGACCGCCCTGGTGCACCGGCACGAGTCCCTGCGCACGACCTTCACCGAGGTGGACGGCGAGGGGCGCCAGGTCATCGGCGCCCCCCGCGAGGTGGAGCTGCCGGTGACCCCGGCCGGGAGCCGCGAGGAGGCCGCCGAACTGGCGGCCCGCGAGTACGCCCTGCCCTTCGACCTGGAGCGCGGCCCCCTGCTGCGGGCCCGGCTGCTGGCCGAGGGGCCCCGCACCCACGTGCTGGTGCTGTGCCTGCACCACATCGTCACCGACGGCTGGTCCCTGGACCTGCTGCGCACCGAACTGGACACCCTCTACCGCGCCGCCACCGCCGACCCCGGGCGCGCGCCCGGCTCCCTGGCCTCGGACCTGGGCGCGCTGCCCGCCCAGTACGCCGACTACGCCGCGTGGCAGCGCGCCCGCCTGGACGGCCCCGCCCTGGACCGCTCCCTGGACCACTGGCGCCGCAGGCTCGCCGACCCGCCCGTGCTCGAACTGCCCACCGACCGCCCGCGCCCGGCCGTGCGCGAGGGGGCGGGCGACACCCTGCCCTTCGCCCTGCCCGCGCCGCTGGTGGAGCGCCTCGAACGCCTGGCCGCCGACCACGGCACCCACCTGTCCACGGTGCTGCTGGCCGCGGCCCAGGTGACCATGGCCCGGTGGAGCCGCAACCCCGACGTGGTGCTGGGCACCGTCACCTCCGGCCGCGAGGACCGGCGGCTGCACGCGATGACGGGCTTCTTCGTCAACACCCTGGCCGTGCGCCAGCACGTGGACGAGGAGCTGTCCTTCGGCGCGCTGCTCGACCGCACGCGCGCCGGGTTCCTCGCCGACCTCGACCACGGGGAGGTCCCCTTCGACACGGTCGTGGACGCCGTCCTGACCGAACGCGACCCCGCCGTGCCGCCGCTGGTCCAGGCCGCCGTGGTCTTCCAGAGCGCCCAGGAGCCCGCGGCCACGGGCCTGGGCGGCCTGGAGGCCGAACCCGTGCCGGTGCGGCGCGGCCAGTCGGTCTTCGACCTGACCCTGGAGTTCCGCCCCGGGCCCGGCGGCGTCGCCGGGTCGGCCGAGTTCGACACCGCCCTGTTCGACCGGGCCACCGTGGAGCGCCTGGTCGGGGACCTGGCCCGGGTGCTGGAGAACGCCGGGGACCCCCGGCCGCTGCGCGCCGTGGCGCTGGTCGGCCCCGAACGGGCACGGGAGCTGGAGCGCTCCTGGACCGGGGCGCCCGGCCCCCGGCCGCGGACCCTGCCCGACCTGTTCGCCGAGCGGGTGCGCCTGCGCCCCGACGACCCCGCCCTGGTCGGCGCGGACCGCACCGTCTCCTTCTCCGAGGCCGACGACCGGGCCGCGCGCCTGGCCCGGCGGCTGCGGGAGCTGGGCGTGGAGCGGGGCGACCGCGTCGGCGTGTGCGTGGAGCGCGGCCCGGCCCTGGCCGAGGCGCTGCTGGGGGTGGTCTACGCGGGGGCGGTCTACGTGCCCCTGGACCCGGAGTACCCGAAGGAGCGGCTGGCCGCGATCCTCGACGACGCCGCGCCGCGCGCGGTGGTCGCCGACCCCGCGGGCGTCCCGTGTCTGCCCGGAGGCGGCCCGCTGGTGGACGCGGCCGACCCCGGCGTGGCACGGGCGGAGCCGCTGCGCGAGCACGTCCGTCCCGAGGACCCCGCCTACCTCATCTACACCTCAGGCTCCACCGGAAGGCCCAAGGGCGTCCTGGTGGCGCACCGCGGCCTGGCGGCCCTGGCCGCCTTCCAGGGCGAGCGCATGCGCGTGGGCCCCGGCTCGCGGGTGCTCCAGTTCGCCTCCCCCAGCTTCGACGCGGCCATCGCCGAACTGGTGGTGGCGCTGCTCAACGGCGCGGCCGCCGTGCTGCTGCCGCGGCCGTCCCTGGCGGGCGAGGGGCTGCCCCGCGCCCTGCGCGAGCACCGCGTCAGCCACGTGACCCTGCCGCCCGCGCTGCTGCCCGGCCTGTCCCCCGAGGAACTGGGCCCGGTGGAGCACCTCCTCGTAGCGGGCGAGGCCTGCCCCGGCGAGCAGGTCGCCCGCTTCTGCGGGGACCGGGCCGTGTACAACGGCTACGGCCCCACCGAGTCCACCGTGTGCGCCACCCTCAGCGCGCCGCTGTCGGGCGACGGCGGCCCTCCCCTGGGCGATCCGGCGACGGGCACCCGCGTACGGGTCCTGGACCGCTGGCTGCGCCCGGTGCCCGACGGCGTCCCCGGAGAGCTCTACATCAGCGGCGACGGGCTGGCGCACGGGTACCTCAACCTGCCCGGCACCACCGCCGCGCGCTTCGTCGCCGACCCGGACGCCGGGGGCGGGCGCATGTACCGCTCCGGCGACCTGGTCCGCCGCGTCGGCGGGCGGCTGGAGTTCCTCGGCCGCACCGACGACCAGGTCAAGATCCGCGGCCACCGCGTCGAACCGGGCGAGGTCGAGCACGCGCTCACCCGCCTGCCCGGGGTCGAACGGGCCGTGGTGGTGGTCGACGGCACCGGTTCCTCGCGCCGCCTGGTCGCCTACGCCGTCCCCTCCCCCGGGCACGCCCCGGGCCCCGCCGACCTGGAGCGGGCCGCCCGCGTGCTCCCCGCCTACATGGTCCCCGCGGCCTTCGTCGTGCTGGACCGCGTCCCGGTCACCGCCAACGGCAAGACCGACCGGCGCGCCCTGCCCGCCATGGACTGGGCCGGGCGCTCCGGCGCCGAACACGCGTCCCCGCGCACCCGCGCGGAGCGGGAGCTGGCGCGGGTGTGGTGCTCCCTGCTGGGCCTGGAGCGCGTCGGCGTGCACGACGACTTCTTCCGCGTGGGCGGCGACTCCGTCACCGGCGTGCGCGTGCTCGCCCGCGCCGCCGAGCGGCTGGGCTCCCGGCCCCCGCTGCGCGCGCTGTTCGAGCGGCCGACCATCGCTGCGCTGGCCGAGCTCTACGACGGCTCCGGCGACCGCCGCGACGCGCCCGCGCGGGTGGAGCGCGAGGGCCCGGCGCCCCTGTCCGCCGCCCAGCGCCGGATGTGGTTCCTGGACCAGTACTCGCCCGGAGGGGCCGGGTACAACTCCGGCGGCGCGCTGCGCCTGTCCGGCGGGCTGGACACCGCGGCGCTGGAGCGGGCCCTGCACGCCCTGTCCGCGCGCCACGAGGCGCTGCGCACGGTCTTCCCGTCGCGGGACGGCACGCCGCACCAGGTCGTGCTCCCCGATTCCGGCCTGCCCGTGGAGAGGGCCGCGCTGGACGGCCCGCCCGTGGAGGGGGCCGAGACGGACGGCCCGCCCGACACCGGGCGCGGGGAGCGGCTGGACGCGCTGCTGGAGGAGTTCGCCTCGCGGCCCTTCGACCTGGCCCGAGGGCCCCTGACCCGCGTCCTGCTGGTGCGCGTGGACGAGGGCGACCACGTCCTCTCGATCGCCATGCACCACATCGTCACCGACGCCTGGTCGATGTCGGTGCTCGTCGGGGAGCTGGGCGCGCTCTACGAGGCCGCCCGCGAGCGGCCCGGCGCCCCGGCCGACGCGCTGCCCGGCGCCGCGGGCCTGGAGCCGGTGGGCCTGCGCTCCACCGACGTGGCCGTGTGGCAGGAGGAGCGGGCCCGCTCGGGCGCCTTCGAGGAGCACCTGCGGTACTGGCGCGACCAGCTCGCCGGGGTGGAGCCCCTGGCGCTGCCGACCGACCGGCCCCGGCCCGCCCGGCGGCGCGGCCTCGGCGCCGCGCGCGCCTTCGAGGTCCCCGCGCGGGTGCGCGAGGGCGTCCGCGCGCTGGAGTCCGAGCACGGCCTGACCCTGTTCATGGTGCTGGCCGCCGCCACCGCGGTGACGCTCGCGCGCCACAGCGGCCAGCGCGACCTCGTGCTGGGCACGGTGACCTCCGGGCGCGACAGCGCTGCCCTGGAGAACACGGTCGGGTTCTTCGTCGACACCGTGGCCCTGCGGCTGCGGGTGGACCCCGACGCGACCGCCGCCTCGCTGCTCGCCGACGTGCGCGAGACCGTCCTCGCCGCGTTCGAGCACGGCGAGGTGCCCTTCGACGGCGTCGTGGACGCGACCGGGCAGGAGCGCGACCCCTCCCGGCCCACCCTGGTCCAGGCGCTGGTGACCCTGCGCAACACGCCGGGAGCCCCCTGGCGGGTGAGCGGACTCGACGCGCGCCCGCACGACGTCGCCCACCGGCACACCCAGTTCGACCTGACGGTCGAGTTCGCGGAGGAGGACGGGCGGCTGCTGGGCGCGGTGGAGTACGACACCGACCTGTTCGACGCCCGCACGGCCGACCGGATCGCCCACCACCTGACCGCCGTCCTCGACCTGCTCTCCCGCGCACCGGGGGCGCCCGTGCGCTCCCTGGACCCGGCGCCCGCGCCGGAGGAGGCCGAGGCCCTGCGGTCCTGGGGCACGGGCGCACCCGGCCGCCCCCCGGCCTCGGTGACCGACGTGTTCGGCGAGCGGGTGCGCGAACTCCCCGACAGCCCGGCCCTGGTGGGCGCCGGGGTGACGGTGTCCTACGCCGAGCTGGACCGCGCCTCGGCGGCGCTGGCGGCGCGGCTGCGCTCGCTGGGGGTGGGGCCCGAGACGCCCGTGCCCCTGCTGCTGGAGCGGGGGCCGCACGTGGTCACCGCGATGCTCGCGGTGCTGCGCGCCGGAGGCGCCTACGTCCCCGTGCACGCCGACGACCCCGCCGAACGCGTCCGCCTCCTGGTCGCCGGGACGGGGGCGCCCTGCGTGCTCACCGACGCCGCCTCCGCCGACCGGGTGCCGCCGACCTGCACGGCGGTGCCGGTCGACGCCGCCGACGCCGTACCGGGCGCGGACGCCGGGGCGGAGGGGCTGGACGGCGCCCGCCCCGACCAGCTCGCCTACGTCATGTACACCTCCGGTTCCAGCGGCGCCCCCAAGGGCGTGGCGGTGACCCACGCCGACGTGGTGCGCCTGGCCGCGGACCGGCGCTGGTCCGGCGGGCACGCCCGGCGCACGCTCTTCCACTCCTCGCACGCCTTCGACGCCGCCACCTACGAGATCTGGGCGGCGCTGCTGACCGGCGGCACCGTCGTGGTGGCCCCGCCGGGGCGGCTGGACGCGGACGGCTTCGCCGCCCTGGTGTCCGGGCACCGGGTCAGCGCCACCTTCGTCACCGCGGCGCTGTTCAACCTCTACGCCGCGCAGGACCCCTCCTGCTTCGCCGGGATGGAGCAGGTCATCACCGGGGGCGAGGCGGCCAACCCGCACGCGGTGGAGCGGGTGCGCCGCGCCTGCCCGGACACGACTGTGGCCAACGGCTACGGGCCCACCGAGACCACCACCTTCGCCNGCGCTGCCCCGGGAGGGCGCCACCCCCGAACCGGTGCCGATCGGCCGCCCCCTGGACGGCACCCGGCTGCACGTGCTGGACGAGCGGCTGCGGCCGGTGCCGGTGGGCGCGGTCGGCGAGCTGTACGTGGGCGGCCGGGTCACCCGCGGCTACCACGGCCGCCCGGGGCTGACCGCCGAGCGCTACGTCGCCGACCCCTTCGGCGGGGGCGGACGGCTCTACCGCACCGGCGACCTGGTGCGCTGGAACAACTCCGGCGAGCTGGAGTACACCGGCCGCGCCGACGCCCAGGTCAAGCTGCGGGGCTTTCGCATCGAACCCGGGGAGGTGGAGGCGGCCCTGCTGCGCCTGCCCGACGTGGCGCAGGCCACCGTCCAGGTGCACCGCACCGCCTCGGGCGCGCGCGGCCTGGTCGCCTACGCGGTCCGCCGCCCGGGAGGGCACGCGGACCTGCCGGACGTGCGCGAGCGGCTGCGCCGGACCCTGCCCGACTACATGGTCCCGGGCGCCGTGGTGTTCCTGGACGCCATCCCCCTCAACGCCAACGGCAAGGTGGACCGGGCGGCCCTGCCCGAACCCGCCGGGCCCGGGGAGCGCGCGGCCCCGGACGCGGCGCCCCGGGGCGCCGCCGAGCAGGCGCTCGCGGGCGTCTGGGCGGAGCTGCTGCGGGTCGGGGACGTGGGCCGCCACGACAACTTCTTCACCCTGGGCGGCGACTCGATCCTGAGCATCCAGATGGTCTCGCGGGTGCGCGAGGCCGGATGGAACATCACCACACGCGACGCCTTCCTGCACCAGACGGTCGCCGAGCTGGCCGCCGCGGCCGACCGGGGCGGGACCGCGGACGGGTCCGCCGTGCGGGTCCCGGTCACCGGGACCGTCCCGCCCACGCCCGTGGACCGCTGGTTCCTGCGCACCCGCACGCGCCGCCCCGAGCACTTCGACATGTCGCTGCTGTTCGAGGCCGCCGAGGGCACCGACCCGCGGCTGTGGGCGCGGGCCGCCGACAGCCTGCCCGCACACCACGACATGCTGCGGCTGCGGGTCACCGACACCGCGGACGGTCCGCGCGGTCACCTGGACGCCGACGCGCCCCGCTGCGCCAGGGTGGTGCGCGTGGACGGCGGCGACGGGGAGCTGGAGCGGGCGGTGGAGCGCGAGGCCCTGCGCGATCGCCCCGCCAAGCGGCTCGCGGAGGGGCCCCTGTTCGAGGCGGTGGTGTTCGACCCGGGCGGGCGCCGGGCGCCGCGGGTGCTGCTGTCGGCGCACCACCTGGTGGTCGACGCCGTGTCCTGGCGGGTGCTGCTGGAGGACCTGGCCACCGCCTACGGGCAGCTGGAGCGCGGGAGCGCAGTGGACCTGGGCGCGCCCACCACCCCCTTCCCCGAGTGGGCGCGCCGCCTCGGACGGCACACCGCCCGGGGGGCCTTCGACGGGGACGCCGGGTACTGGACCGACCTCGCGTCCCGGGCCGCGGACGTCCGCCTCCCCGTGGAGCTGGACTCGGGCCCCAACGACGTGGCCTCCCAGCGGATCGTCACGGCGTCCCTGTCGGCCGAGGAGACCGACGCGCTGCTGCGCCGGTTGCCCGGCACGCTGCGCAGCAGCATCGACGACGTGCTGCTCGGCGCGCTGGGCCGGGTGCTGACCGACTGGAGCGGCGACCCCCGCCTGCTGGTGGCCAAGGAGGGCCACGGCCGCGAGGACCTGTTCGACGACGTGGACCTGTCCCGCACGGTGGGCTGGTTCACCGCCATCCACCCGGTGCTGCTGGAGGTCCCCCCGGGCACCGGCACGGCGGAGGCGGTCGCCGCCGCCCGGGCCCAGCGGCGGGCGGCTCCGGACGGGATCGGGTTCGGGGCGCTGCGCGAACTCGGCGGCGACGGGGCTCCGGCGCCGCTGGCCGCGATGCCCGAACCGCAGGTGGCCTTCAACTACCTGGGGCGGTTCGGCGACCGGGACGGCGGACCGGTGGGGCGCCTGCTGCCCCTGCCGCCGTGCGACCACGCCCCGCAGGAGGAGCGCACCGGCCTGCTCGACGTGACCGGCGGCGTCACCGGGGAGCGGCTGGAGTTCTCCTGGACCTACTCGGCCCACCGGCACCGGACCGCGACGGTGCGGGCCCTGGCCGAGGAGTACGCCGAACGGCTGCGCGGCCTCGTGCGCGACGCCGGGCGCGGGCGCGCGCGGAACCGCCGGGCGCGCTGACCGTGCCGCGCGAACGGCGCGCGGCACCCACGACAAGGAGAGAGACCGACGTGAGCAACCCCTTCGACGACGAGGACGCCCGCTTCCTCGTGCTGGTCAACGACGAGGGCCAGCACTCCCTGTGGCCCGCGTTCGCCGAGGTGCCCCGGGGATGGCGGGTGGCGCAGGGAGAGTCCTCCCGGGCCGAGGCCCTGGAGTACGTGGAGCGCGAGTGGACCGACCTGCGCCCGGCGAGCCTGATCGCCGCGCAGGAGGGCTGAGCGCGCCGGGGGCGCGCGGGTCGGCGCGCCCCCGGCGCCGTCAGGCGTCGCTGTCGTCACGCAGCATGCGCAGCACCGCCTCCTCCACCCCGCCCTGGGTGGCGAGTTCGCCCGCGGGCACCTCGCTGCCCAGTTCGGGCAGCGCCGCGGCGACCGTCACGCCCCGCTCGTGCAGCCGGAAGACGCGGGGGTCGATGTAGGAGTCCCGGGCCACCGCCTCGGTGTTGCCCAGGTAGTCGGCCACCTCGCGGACCACGTGCGTCCTCAGCCGGGCCAGGGCCTTGTCGTCCTCAGGGGGCACGGCCACCGCGACCCCGACCGCGGCCAGGACCGTCGCGTGCCAGGTGCGGAACTCCTTGACCGTGTGCTCTTCCCCGGCGACCTCGCGCAGGTAGGAGTTGAGGTCGTCGGTGTTCACGTCGTGCCAGTCGTCGCCGACCCGGTAGGCGAACAGGTCCTGCCCCGGCGAGCGGACGCGCTGGAGGCTGGAGACCACCCGGCAGATCTCGGGTTCGGCGCACTCGACGCGCTGGTCCTGGCCGGACTTGCCGGGGAACTCGAACACCACCGTGCCGCGGCTGCGGTGGACGTGCTCGCGCAGCAGGCTCGCGACCCCGTAGGAGTCGTTGCGGGCGGCGTAGGCGTCGCCCCCCGCCCGCAGGAAGCCGAGGTCGATCAGGCGGACGGCCGCCGCCAGGACGCGCTCGCGTCCCAGTCCGCGGCGGCCCAGGTGCTCGGTCAGCGTGCTCCGGATCCCGGGGAGCAGCGCGGCGAAGTCGAGCATCCGGTCGTACTTGGCCTCCTCGCTCCGGCGCCGCCACTCCCGGTGGTAGAGGTACTGGCGGCGGGCCGCGTCGTCGGTGCCGCACGCCTGGATGTGCCCCTCGGGAGAGGGGCAGATCCACACGTCGTGCCAGCCCGGGGGCACGACGAGTTCCTTGACGCGCCGGACCTCGTCGGGGTCGGTGACCGGCTTCCCGTCCGGGCCGTGGTAGCTGTAGCCGCGACCGCGACGACGCCTGGTGATCCCCGGCGAGGCCGGGTCGCTGCGCCGCAGGCTCATACCGGGGCCTCCTCACGGACGACCATGCGCACTCCCTGGACCGCTCGCCCGGTCAGGACGGGCCGCGGCCGGGCGGGCGCTCCGGGCTCCGCGGCACCGCCCGCGCGTCGGCCGCGTCGTCGGCGACGTCATGGCGGCCCTCGGGTCCGGCTCCCCGGTGCGCCTCGTCCCGCCCCTCGACGGAGTGCAGGCGGTCCTCCAGGAGCTCCAGCACCTCCATCCGGGCGGAGTGGCTCTCCTCGTAGGCGATGAGCTCGCGCACCCGCTCCGCGGGGAGGGAGCGGACGCGCTCGTCCAGGGCCCGGACCGGGAGGTCCTCGTAGTCGGGAATAGGGGGAGTCGCCGCCATGCCGCCCACCTGCTTCCTCTGCGATGGTCAGGTGCAGCAGCACAGCTACCCGCGGGGCCGGGCCGGAAAACGGGGGGTCGCGCGGCGCGTCCGGCTCCGCGGCGGCGGAGCCGGACGGTACCGGGCCCGGGGGTCCGGTAGGCCCCCGGCCCGCTCCCCGCGGGTTCCGGCGGAGGCGCTACTGGACCGCGGCGCGGCGGCGGGCCACCTCGTAGAGGGACACCCCGGCGGCCACGGAGGCGTTGAGCGACTCCGCGTTGCCGATCGGGATGCTCGCGACCACGTCGCAGGTCTCGCGCACCAGGCGGGACAGGCCCTTGCCCTCGGAGCCGATCACGATGACCAGCGGGCCGGTGGCCAGCTCCAGGTCCGGGATCGGGGTGTCGCCGTCGGCGTCGAGGCCGACGACGAACACGCCCTGCTTCTTGAGGTCCTCCAGCGCGCGGGTCAGGTTGGTGGCCTGGGCCACGGGCAGCCGGGCGAGGGTGCCCGCGGAGGTCTTCCAGGCGGTGAGGTTGACCCCGGCCGAGCGGCGCTCGGGGATGAGCAGGCCGTGCGCGTCGAACGCGGCGGCCGAACGCGCGATGGCGCCGAGGTTGTGCGGGTCGGTCACCCCGTCCAGGGCCACGATCAGCGCCGGGGAGTCGGACTCCCGCGCCGCGTCCAGCAGGGCCTCGGGCGCACGGTACTGGTAGGGCCGCACCTGGAGCGCGAGCCCCTGGTGGGCCGCGCCGGGCTGGCCGTTGCTCTCGCAGCGGCGGTCGAGCTCGGTCCGGGTCACCTCCAGCACGTCCAGGCCGCGCTCGCCCGCGATCCGGGCCGCCTCGTTGATCCGGTCGTCCGGGTCGAGGCTGTTGGCCAGGAACAGGCGGGTGGCGGGCATGCCGGCGCGCAGCGCCTCCACGACCGGGTTGCGCCCCACCAGCAGGTCGGAGGCGTCCGAACGGCGGCGCTCCCCCTGCCGGGTCTGGCCGCCGGAGTCGGGGCGGCGGGCGGCCCTGGCCCGCTGCTTGCCCTCGTACCAGTGCCGCTGCTCGGCGGGCAGGGTACCGCTCTTGGCTTCCAGGGAGCGGCGGTTCTTGCCTCCGCTGCCCTTGGTCGGGCCCTTCTTGCTCTTCTTCGCCGGCATGGTCGCCGCCTCCCCGTCAGTGTTGCGGGCATACCGGAGGCGCGTGGCATCCGGCTGGTGGAATGTGGCCTGCCGGCGTGAACGCGGCGGCAAACTCCCAGACTAACGCCGCCGCGCCACCGCACGGGCCGCCTCAGTCGCGGCGCAGGTCCCAGCGGGGGCCCTCGGGGGTGTCCTCGACCACGACGCCCGCCCCGGCGAGCTGGTCGCGGATCGCGTCGGCCGCCGCGTAGTCCCTGCGGCCGCGGGCGGCCTGGCGCTGCTCCAGGGCGACCGCCACCAGGGTGTCCACGACCTCGCGCAGCCCCTGGTCCCCGCCGGTGGCCCACTGCTCCCCGAGCGGGTCCAAGCCCAGGACGCCGAGCATGGTGCGCAGCTCACCGGCGATCTCGGCGGCCTGCTCCTTGCCGCCCGACGCCAGCGCCGTGTTGCCCTCGCGGACGTGGCCGTGCACGACGGCGAGGGCCTGGGAGACCCCGAGGTCGTCGTCGAGCGCGGACGCGAACTCCGCGGGCACGTCCGCGGCCGGGGCGACCTCGCCCAGCACCTCGACGGCGCGGGTGAGGAAGCCCTCGATGCGCTGGTAGGCGGTGGCCGCCTCCTGGAGGGCGGCGTCGGAGTAGTCGATGACCGAGCGGTAGTGCACCTGGCCCAGGTAGTACCGCAGTTCGACCGGGCGTACCTTGCGCACCATCTGCGGGATGAGCAGGGAGTTGCCCAGCGACTTGCTCATCTTCTCGCCGCCGACGACGAGGAGCCCGTTGTGCAGCCAGTACTGGGCGAAGCCGTCCCCGGCCGCGCGGGACTGGGCGAGCTCGTTCTCGTGGTGCGGGAAGACCAGGTCCAGGCCGCCGCCGTGGATGTCGAAGCTGGGGCCGAGGTACTTGGTGGCCATGGCCGAGCACTCCAGGTGCCAGCCGGGGCGGCCGCGCCCCCACGGGGTGTGCCAGCTGGGCTCGCCCGGCTTGGCGCCCTTCCACAGGGCGAAGTCGCGGGGGTCGCGCTTGTCCCGGTTCGGATCGCAGTCGGCCGACTCCACGACCTGGTCCAGGCGCTGGTTGGACAGGCCGCCGTAGGGCGGGTAGGAGCGCACGTCGAAGTAGACGTCACCGGAGCCGTCGGAGGCGGCGTAAGCGTGGCCCGCGTCGATGAGGCGGTCCATGAGGTCGACCATCTCGGGCACGTGCCCGGTGGCCCGCGGCTCGACGGTGGGCGGCAGGCAGCCCAGGATCTCGTACGCCCGCGTGAACGCGCGCTGGTTGCGCTCGCTGACCTGCCACCAGGGCACGCCCTCGTCCGACGCGACCCGGATGATCTTGTCGTCGATGTCGGTGACGTTGCGGCAGAAGGTGACGTCGTATCCCAGGTGCGTCAGCCAGCGGCGCAGGATGTCGAAGTTCACTCCGGAGCGGATGTGCCCGATGTGCGGGGGTGCCTGCACCGTGGCACCACACAGGTACAGGGAGGCGGCCCCCTCGCGCAGCGGGACGAACTCGCGGACCTGTCGGGCACTGGTGTCATAGAAGCGCAGACTCACGTTGTCAAGCGTATCCCCTTTCCCCTCGCAGCGACGTCACAAACCAGGGACTCGCAGGTGGGAGAAGCTCTCCCGGACATCCCCAAGTGCGTATATGTGATTGGCCGTATTCGGACAGAAGAGGTGTGAGATAACCCTGACCGGAAGCCCGATCCGCTGGTTCTCCCTGCCACTACTCCCTGCATATTCCGACAGAACGCCACAGAACGCCTGGGGATGGCTCGCCTGGAAGCAACCATAATCAGCCGGAATCTCGTGTTCGCGGCACCGCCTCGACTACGCTGCGAAGGCGATGGCCCCTTACAACAACGCCCCCGAGTCAGGGACACGGAACGGTAGGCCCGCAGCAGGTCGCGGCGCGGGAGCCGGTGCTCTCGTCGGTGGCGGCCTGTTCGTCGGACTCATCGCCCTGTGCGCCCTCGTCATCTCCTACAACGGCATCTTCCAGTTCGCCGAGTACGGCGGCCACGAGGGCAGCCTCCTCGCCCACGTGTTCCCGGTGACCTACACCCTGCTGCTGATCATGGCGTGCTGGGTGAGCTACCTGCTGCGCGGAGCGCCCCCGCGCGAACGGCTCTGGGTCGACCTGGTGCTGATCCCGGTGCTGGTCCTGTTCGCCGCGACGGCGATGCTGATGAGCAGCCTGGAACTCGTCGAGCGGGTGCACCGGGGGGTCGCCAACGTGATCGTGGCGGTGGCGCCGCTCGCGGCGCTGCTGGTCGCCTTCCTGCTGTGGATGACCCTGCGCGCGCACATGCGCAGGCGCCGCCGTGCACGGACGGCGAGGCCGCGTCCGGCGGACGACCCCACGACGGTGCTGCACGCCCGCACCGCTGTCCCCCCGCGCGGGGAGACCGCTCCCCTGTCCGCCTCGGAGGGCGGCGCGCTCAAGGCGCGGCTGCTGCGCCTGGGCTCCGACGACCGGGACGAGGAGGAGACGGAGGCGTTCGCGCCGGTCGGCCGTCCTGGCGGGGACGAGGACAGGAGCGGCGAGGACGCGAGGCCCGCCGAGGGCTCGGAGGCGTCCGGAGGGCCGGAGGCGTTCGGGGAGCGGCGGGAGCGCGGGAGGGATCCGGAACCCGACCCCGTCTGGGACCGGGACGAGCCGGGCCGGGACGAGGACGGCTGGGACGACGAGGAGTTCGCCGCCGAGCCGCTGCCCGTCGCGGACACCGACCCGCCGGAGTCCGACACGAAGGACGACGGGGACGGGATCGAGGCTTCCGTTCCGACGCTGCGCCTGCCCCGGCGCTCCCGGGACGGGCACAACCCGATCAAGCGGGCCGCCGAGGAGGCCCCGGTGGTGCCCGGCGCGGCGTCGCCCGCCGACGTCGAGCCGGAGCCGGAAGCGGAACCGGAGCCGGAGCAGGTCGCGGTGGTCCCCGACCACCTGGCCGACGAGGGTTTCGAGCACGAGCCGCCCTTCGGCGACCCGGTGTCGGACGAGGCCGACGCCCCGCCGGTGGCCGTCGAGCCCCAGGCGGAGCCGGAGCCCGCACCGGAACCGGAGCCCGAAGCTGAGCCGGAGCAGGTACCGGAGACCGAGTCGAAGACCGGGGCCGTCACGGCCGTCGAGCCGGAGCCCGCACCGGTGGAGGAGCACGCGGAGTCGCGGCAGGACCCCGCTCCCGCCGTGGAACCCGAGCCGGAGACCGTGACGAGGCCCGAGGACGTGGAGGCCGGGTCCGTCCCGGAGCCCACGCCCATGTCGGCCTTCCGGAGCACTCCGGCCGAGCCGGACCCCGAGCCCGAGCCCTTCACGGAGGCCGAGCCCGTGGTGGAGTTCGCCCCCGTCGGTTCCCCGACCGCCGAGGAGCCCCGGGAGGCGGAGTCCTCCACGGTGGACGCCGACAGCCGCACGTCCGGGCACGGGCGCGGGCACGGCGCGGAGCCCGGGGTACCGGCCGCCGCGGCCGACCGGGCGGACGACCCGGACACCGCGCACTGGGAGCCGCCCGCGGACGACTCGGGCGCCCACGCCCTCGCGGACTACGTACCGCCGGTGTGGACGCCGCCGGAGGACGACACCTCCCCCTTCGCGGAGGAGCCGGAACCGGAGCCGACGCCCGTGCTGGACCACGACACCGGTCCCACGGTGCGGGCGGCGTTCCGGATCAGTGAGGTTCCTCCGGAGGCGGCGCGTCCCTCGGACGAACCCGTGGAGCCCGCGCCGAGGCTGGAGGAGGCCCCGGTCCGCCACGAGGCCTACGGGGACCGGTTCGAGGAAGAGGACCCGCTCCAGGAGCCGGAACCGCTCGGGGAGCCCGAGCCCTCCGTGCCCGACGCCGACCTCCCGCCCGAGGCGGAGGAGCTTCCCCCGACCGTCCAGGAGGAGGGCGGCGCCGGACGGGCCCCCTCTCCCCCGGCGCCCCCGGCCGGCCCCGTGTCCGCGCCCGATGCCGGGCGTTCCGCCCCGGAGCGGCGCGGGCCCCTCGCCCCGGTGGAGAAGCGCCCCATGGTGCTCAAGCCGCCGAGGCCGCCGATGCCGGACTTCGCGGCGGGCCCGCCCTCGCGGCGCGTGCGCAGCGAACCGCTCCGCCCGGATGAGTAGACGCTGGGAGTAGGCACGGTGAGTAACACGTCGAATGGACACCGGGAGTAGACGCGGCGAGTAGGCAGGGCGAGTAGGCCACCGAGCGGGCACACCCAGCAGACAGGCCGAGTGGACACACGACGGGGCTGTGCACAGGTTGTGCACAGCCCCGAAGTCCTTCTGGTGTGTCCTGGTCGTCGCGGCCTAGCCTGAAGACAAGGGGGCCCTCGGACGCCGCCGACACCGTGCTGCCCTCGGGCCCACGGACCCTCCGGCCCGCAGACCCCCGAGCCCCGGATCCCAGACCCCCGGACCCTCCGGGCCGCAGACCCGCAGACCCCCGAGCCCCGGGATCCTCAGACCTCGGACCCCGAACCCCAGAACCCTCCGGCCCCACCGGGAGCGCCGGGCTCCACCGGAGCGCGCCTGTCGGCTGCGAACCGGGCGACGCCTGACGGCGGCGGACGGCAGCGGACCGGTTCGCGGCGGACCCCACCTCTGCGGGCCTCCCCCTCCACCGCGAACGTCCGCGGTCAGATGATCTGCTCGGTCGGCAGGATCGTGATCTCGGTCAGGTTGACGTGCCGGGGCACGGCCGCGACGTAGGAGACCGCCTCGGCGACGTCCTCGGACCGCAGTACGTCGATCTGCTCGATGAGGTCCGCCATGAGCTTCGAGGCGTCCGGGTCGGTGACGTGGTCGGGCAGCTCGGTGTCGACCATGCCGGGCTCGATGGTGCACACGCGGACCCGCTTGCGCCCGAGCTCCGTGCGCAGCAACCGCGACAACTGGGTGACGTAGGCCTTGGTCGCCGAGTAGACCTGGAACTTCTCCAGGACCCGCACCGCGGCGATCGAGGAGGTCGTGATCAGGTCGGCGGGCCGCCCAGCCGCCGCCGCGGCCTCCAGCGGGCCGACGAAGGCCTGGATGGTGTTCATGACGCCGACGACGTTGGTGTTGAGCTGGGTGTCCCAGTCGTCCACCGCCAGGTCGGTGATCTCCGCGATGAGCTGGACTCCCGCGTTGGCGAAGACCAGGTCCACGGGTCCGAGCTCGTCCTCGACCCGCCGGGCGGCGGCGAGGACGGCCGCGCGGTCCGTGACGTCGGTCGGCAGCGCCAGGGCCGTGCCGCCGTTCGCGCGAACGCGGTCCCGGAGCGCTTCGAGCCGGTCGCCGCGGCGGGCGATCAGCGCGACCTTCGCGCCCAGCTCGGCGAACCGGAGCGCGGTCGCCTCACCGATGCCGCTGGAGGCACCCGTGACGACGGCGACCCGGCCGGCGAGCGGCGTGCCGGAGACGACCTGTGCGGTGGGCGGAGTGTTCGGTGTGGTGTTCATGTCCACCATGCTCGGGCCGGGGCGCCGAATGAGGGAGGCCGTGACGCGGCCCCCCTTCCCGGAATCCGGCTTCTAGACTCCCCCCATGGCGAAGACGGATTTGGGCGGGTTCCTGAGCACCCGCCGCGCGAAGGTCACACCGGACTCCCTCGGTTTCCCCGTGGGCGGCCGTCGCCGGGTTCCGGGGCTTCGGCGTGAGGAGGTCGCCCAGGACGCGGGCCTCAGCATCGACTACTACCGGCGCCTCGAACAGGGGAAGGAGCTCAACCCCTCGGAACCGGTGCTGGCGGCGCTGTCGGCGACCCTGCGGCTGAGCGAGGCCGAGGAGAGGCACCTGTACGCACTGGCGGGTGTGGCGCGGCGGCTGGACGAGGAGGCGACGGTGCGCCCCGTCCCAACCGAGCTGCTCGCCCTTCTCGACTCCTGGCACGAGGCCGGGGCCATCGTGCTCGACCCCGTGCTCGACGTCATCGCCATGAACGCCGAGGCGCGGGACCTGTTCAGCGGGTTCGCCGACACCGCGAACCTGCTGGAGATGGTCATGCTCGACCCCCAGGGGCCGCGCTTCTTCGTCGAGTGGGAGGCGTCGGCGGAGGCCACCGTGGCGAACCTGCGCGCCAGCGCCGACTTCAGCCGGACACCGGCGAGGCTCGCCGAACTCCTGGAGACGCTCCGAAGCGACAGCCCCGTGTTCCCCGACCTCTGGGCCAGGCACGACGTACAGCCGAAGACCCACGAGACCAAACTGCTCCGCCACCCGGAGCGGGGCCCGCTGACGGTGGACTTCCACGCCTTCAACGTCGCCAGCGCCCCCGGCTACCAGCTGCTCGTCTACCAGGAACGCGGACGCGCGTCGTGACGGGGGCCGCGGCCGGCCTCAGCCCACGGCCACGCACAGGGCCGTGGCCACGGCCGCGACACCCTCTCCGCGGCCGGTGAGGCCCAGGCCGTCGGTCGTGGTCGCCGAGATGCTCACGGGCGCTCCCACGACCTCCGAGAGGGTCTTCTCGGCCTCCGCGCGACGCGGCGCGAACTTGGGGCGGTTGCTGATGATCTGGACGGCCACGTTGCCGATCTCGAAACCGGCCGCGCGCACGCGCGCCGCGGTCTCGGTGAGCAGGGCTGCCCCGGAGGCGCCTTTCCAGCGCGGCTCCGAGGTGCCGAAGTTGGATCCCAGATCGCCCAGCCCGCAGGCGGACAACAGCGCGTCGCACGCCGCGTGGGCGGCGACATCGCCGTCGGAATGGCCGCTGACGCCGTCTTCTCCCGGCCATTCCAAACCGGCCAGGAAAAGGGTGCGCCCAGGAGAAAACGGGTGGACGTCCGTTCCGACGCCCACCCGAGGCATATTCGTCATCAATTACGTGATTTCAGAACCGGGTCAGGTCGTGAGAACCTCGTCGAGGAGGGCCTCGGCCTTGTCCTCGTTGGTCTTTTCGGCGAGGGCGAGTTCGCTGACGAGGATCTGCCGCGCCTTGGCGAGCATCCGCTTCTCGCCGGCGGACAGGCCGCGCTCCTTGTCCCGGCGCCAGAGGTCCCGAACCACCTCGGCGACCTTGTTCACGTCACCCGAGGCCAGCTTCTCCAGGTTGGCCTTGTAGCGCCTGGACCAGTTGGTGGGCTCCTCGGTGTGCGGCGCGCGAAGCACCTCGAAGACCTTGTCCAGGCCCTCCTGCCCCACCACGTCGCGAACGCCGACGTCCTCGGCATTCGCGGCGGGCACGCGCACCGTCAGATCGCCCTTGTCGACCCTCAGAACGAGGTAGATTCTGTCCTCGCCCTTAATGTTGCGCGTCTCGATCGCTTCAATACGAGCAGCCCCATGATGGGGGTAGACAACAGTGTCGCCGACCTTGAAAGCCATGTGACAGGTACCCCTTCCGCTACCACAAGGATACCACGAATCTGTGACTTAACGTACCTATTAGGTTTGCGAACACGCAGGTCAAGCCCCACTTTTCAGGGCTTGACAAAGTGTACCCGAGGCCTGCTGCGCACCTGGTCAGACCCTGTACGGAAGGGCTTGCGGGCACCGTGCCCGCCCCTTCACCAGGACTTGGGCACAGCGTTACGGACAGGCCTGAAGAGCCTTCGGAGAGGGATCGGAGCGACGGATCTCACGGTGCCGCGTCGACTGGCACACGTCGTCCGAAAGGGCGCCCGGCGCCCCGCGGAAACGGCCGCCGCGCGACCCGTCTCCGGCCACCGCACGGCCCGTTCGGACCGGTCAGCCCCCGCGTCCCGGCCCTGCGCCCCGGCGGCGCCGCGCGCTCTGGCGCGGCGCCGCCGGAGGCCGCCCGCGGTCCGGACGCCCGAGGGGGGCGCGTCCGACCGGCGGACGGCGTACGGACCAGCCGGAGCGAACGCGTGCGACCGGCTGAGCCGCACGGAGCGACCGGCCGGGGGATCACCCGCGGTCCGCTCCGCGAGGGGGCCCTCGTCGGGCTCAGCTCTCGGGGTCGTAGTCCTCACGCTTCTCCCCCGTCACCATGTAGACGAGGTTGTCGGCGACGTGCACCGCGTGGTCACCGAAGCGTTCGTAGAACCGGCCGACCAGGGTGACGTCCATGGTGGCCTCCACCCCGTACTCCCAGCCGGGGGCGAGGATGCGCTGCAACAGCTTGCGCCGCAGCCGGTCCATCGTGTCGTCGTCCTTGTCCAGCTCCAGGGCGGTGTCCGGGTCGCGGTCCATGATGACCTCGCCCGCCTTGGTGACCAGCAGCTCCGCCTGGTGGCCCATCTCCAGCACGATCGACCGCACCGGCTTGGGGATCGCCGAGTCGGGGTGGCGCCGCCGCGCGACCTTGGCCAGGTGGACGGCGTGGTCGCCCATCCGCTCCAGGTCGCCCCGCATGTACAGCGAGGTGATGATGGTGCGCAGGTCGGAGGCGACCGGCTGCTGCCGGGCCATCAGGCTGAACGCGGTGTCCTCGATGTCCTGGTCGAGCCGGTTGATCTGCTCGTCACCGGAGATGACCTCCTGCGCCGCGTTGAGGTCACTGTCCAGCAGCGCCGTGGTCGCACGAGCGACGGCGTGCCGGGCGAGCCGCGTCATCTCGACGAGGCGTTCACTCAGGCTGTCAAGGTCCTCGTGGTAGGTATCGCGCATGGCGTCAATGCTCCCAGTGGTTGTTTGAAGAGTCGGCCAAGAATTGGTGAACGATGCAAGAACCTCGGTTGTGTCGCATGCCCTGACCGGGTAAAGCCCCAGCCCGCACGTTTACGATCGAATCGTGCAAGGGGAACTTCTCGCCGCGGTGACCGGCATCATCGGACTCGTCACAGGCGTCGTCATCGGCGTCCTGGCCGGTCCTTTCTTCCGTACGGGTACCGCCGCACGGCAGCGACAGGCTCCGGAGCCGCCGAACCGCGACGGCGGCGTGCTGCCGTCAGGCATAGCCGAGGTGCTCTCCGCGATCCCCTCCTCCGCCGTCGTGCTGGACTCGGCCGACAGGGTCCTGCGCGCCTCCTCCGCCGCACGCGCCTTCGGCATCGTCCGGGGCGAGGAACTGGTCATAGGCGAGCTCCTCACCCTGGCCCGGCAGGTACGGCGGGACGGCGTCATCCGGGAGACGGACATCGAGGTCGCCGTGCGCAAGTTCGGCCCCGACGCCACGTCCTTCGCCGTGCGGGTGGCCCCCTTGGGAGGGACCGGGCTGGTGCTGGTGCTGGCCGAGGACCAGACCGAGCACCGACGCCTGGAGGCGGTTCGCCGCGACTTCGTCGCGAACATCTCGCACGAGCTGAAGACCCCGGTGGGCGCTTTGTCCCTGTTGGCGGAAACCGTACAGGACGCCAGTGACGACCCGGAAGCGGTGCGTCGCTTCACCGAGCGCATGCAGATCGAGGCCTCCCGGCTGACCGCGGTGATCCAGGACCTCATCACGCTCTCGCGCATCCAGGGCGCCGAGCCGATGGCCGAACCCGCCCGGGTCGACCTCGGTCCCGTCGTGGAGGAGGCGCTGGACTCGGTGCGCATGCCCGCGGACGCCAAGGGGATCGAGCTGGTCGGCAGCGGCGCCGAGGGCGTCACGGTCATGGGCGACGGGGGGCTGCTGGGCACGGCCCTGCGCAACCTGGTCGCCAACGCCGTGGCCTACAGCCCCAAGAACACCCGGGTCGCCGTGTCCGTGGTGCTGTCCAGGTCGAGCGTGGACATCAGCGTCGCCGACCAGGGCATCGGGATCCCGCAGCAGGACCTGGAAAGGATCTTCGAGCGGTTCTACCGTGTGGACGCCGCTCGGAGCCGGGCCACCGGAGGTACCGGTCTGGGCCTGGCGATCGTCAAGCACATCATGACCCACCACCGTGGAGAAGTGACCGTGTGGAGCAAGGAGGGGTCGGGGTCGACGTTCACTCTGCGTCTGCCACGATCCGAGAGCCGGGGGCCCGAGGCCGCCCGGAACACCGACCGTCAGGAGGCGGCACAGTGACGCGCGTACTCGTTGTCGAGGACGAGGAATCCTACAGCGACGCCCTGTCGTACATGCTGCGCAAGGAGGGCTTCGAGGTCGCCGTGGCGCCCACCGGGACCGTGGCGTTGGAGACCTTCGACCGTACCGGGGCCGACCTGGTGCTGCTGGACCTGATGCTGCCGGGGCTGTCGGGCACCGAGGTGTGCCGGACGCTGCGGCAGAAGTCCAACGTCCCCGTGATCATGCTCACCGCCAAGGACTCCGAGATCGACAAGGTCGTCGGTCTGGAGCTGGGCGCCGACGACTACGTGACCAAGCCCTTCTCCTCACGCGAGCTCGTGGCCCGCATCCGCGCGGTGCTGCGCCGCCGCGGCGAGGACGAGGTCGTGCTGCCCGCCGCCTTGGAGGCCGGTCCCGTCCGGATGGACGTGGAGCGGCACGTGGTGACGGTGCGCGGCGACAACGTGCAGCTTCCCCTCAAGGAGTTCGAGCTGCTGGAGGTGCTCCTGCGCAACGCCGGGCGGGTGCTCACCAGGATGCAGCTCATCGACCGCGTGTGGGGCGCCGACTACGTCGGTGACACCAAGACCCTCGACGTGCACGTCAAGAGGCTGCGCGCCAAGATCGAGGAGGACCCCGGCAGCCCGCGCTACATCGTGACCGTCCGCGGTCTGGGCTACAAGTTCGAGCCGGTCACCGTCGACGTCTGAGGGGCACGGGATCTCTCCGGGGATTCCCCCTCCTGCGTCCTCTCCCGTGTCCCGGGCCGTGGCGGCGTCCACAGCCCGGGGCAGCGCCGTGCGCGGTGTCCGCTCAGGCCTCCAGGACGACCGTGAACGGCCCCTCGTTGGTGAGGGAGACCGACATCTTCGCGCCGAACACCCCCGTGGCCACCACGGCGCCGAGCGAGCGCAGCTCCTCGACGACCGCGTCCACGAGGGGCTCGGCGACGGGACCGGGCGCGGCGGCCTGCCAGGTGGGGCGGCGGCCCTTGCGCGCGTCGCCGTAGAGCGTGAACTGGCTGACGACGAGCAGCGGCGCGCCGGTGTCCGAGCACGACCGCTCGTCCTCCAGGATCCGCAGCGTCCACAGCTTCTTCGCGATCCTGGCCGCCTCGGCGGCGGTGTCGGTGTGGGTCACCCCCACCAGCGCCATCAGGCCCGGTTCGGTGATCCGTCCGACCACCTCGCCGTCCACCGTCACCGACGCGTGTGACACGCGCTGCACGACCGCGCGCATGGTGCCTCCCCCCTCGTGGTCCGCCGCGGCCTACCGCCGCTGGAACTGGTTGAGCGCCCGCAGCCGCCGGGCGTTGGTGATGATGCCGGTCAGCGTCACCACGAACGTGGTGATGGAGTCCGCGAAGTCCTCGATCCGCCACTCCCTCGGCCCCGTGTACCAGGCCAGGCCGTCACCGGTCAGCTCCTCGGGGGTCAGGTCGGTGAGCGCGGCCGAGGCCAGGACGTTGGCCCAGTGGTCGACGTCGTCGAAGATCACCGCGTAGGGCAGGTAGCGCGAGTACAGCTCCACCCGCTGCCCCGGGGGCGCGGTCGCCGAGCGCGGGCTCAGCAGGTAGTCGCGGAAGCCCACCGTGTGCGCGTACACCGAGCTGCCCAGGGCGGTCTTGGCGGGCATGTACTGCGCCCCCGCCGTGACCGCGGCGCCCGCGATGACGACGGCCAGCCCGGTGAACGCCGCGCTGGTGAAGACCGCCAGGACCCCGGTCAGGAGCACGCCCGCGGCCGTCACCGCCATGCCGACGGCGCTCCAGCGGGTGCGCACCTTGCTGGGCGAGCGGGCGAACCACTTCAGCCGCACCATGTCCCGGTACAGCTCCTCGCGCACCCGGTCGATGCGCGCCGGGAAGTCGGCGGAGGTGCGGGGCGACCCGACCTGGGACAGGCGCACGGTCCGGCGCCCGCCGAAGAGCGCGTCCAGCAGCAGCCACTCGTAGGAGCGGAGGGTGTCCTCCGGCGGACCGTCCAGCCGCACCAGCCGCCAGTCCACGGACGTGAAGTGCTCGTGCGGCAGTTCCTCCAGGCGCACGTAACCGCGCACCGCCAGGTCGACCACGGCGCCGGTGAGGTCGGTGATGTCCACGGTCTCGTTGACGAGCGTGCCGATCTGGCCGGGGTGCACGTCGTCCGGCGGGGCGAACCGCAGGCGCCCGTGCTCGCCCTCGGCCACCGGCGCGTGGTCCCCGGCCGAGGCCTCGTCGCGCAGCGCGCGCTCGTCGCGGCCCCGGACGCGGATCAGCACCACCAGGCCGCCCAGCAGCACCGCCAGCAGCAGCCCGAACACGCTGGCGGTGGCCGGGGTGACCGCGAACGCGGAGGCCAGCGACCAGCGGCGGGTGAGGATGGGCTCGCCCTCGGCGGTGCCGGGCGGGTAGTTGACGACGATGTCGAGCCGGTCGCTGGGCTCCATGTCGGCCTGGAGGAAGTGGGCCACGCCCGCGTCCGCGCCCATGTCGGAGGCCGTGCAGTACATGGCGCTGCGCGGCTCCCCGGCCAGGCAGGACAGCGCGCTGGGCGGCAGGGGCGCGGTGACGGTCACGTCGGTGGTCTCCACGGTGTGGCTGTAGGCGCCGACGGCCCGCCACTCCATCTGGACGCCCTGGGAGACCTCGCTCACGGTCCCGCTCACCCGGTAGGAGAGCACGACCCCGGAGGTGGCCTCGGTGGGAATCTCCACGGACAGGGAGCCGTCGTCCCGGCTCACCCGGGCGTCCAGGGTGTTGCCGTCCAGGTCGGTGGCCCGCACGCCGGTGACCTCGAACTTCCGGTCGTACTCGGTGTCGTAGAGCATCGTCTCGGTCAGGGAGCGGGTGAAGGTGGCCGGGGCGCCGCCGGAGAAGGAGACGGTCTCCTCGCCGTGGAGGACGCCCGCGCGGTCGAGTTCGAGGCGGACCTCGTTGGTGATCACCGGGCCCGACCGGTCGCTGGCGGCCGCCATGGAGCCCCCCGGTACTGTGGGGGCCGGTGCCGCTGCCGTCGCGGCGTGGGCCTCCCCACCCGGCCACGCGACGACAGGCGCCGTGAGCAGCGAGGACAACACGAAGACGGCCGTCGCGACCGCGACGGCCGGGCGCCAGGAGCCAACCCACCACATGTCGCGAGAGCCTATCCGGTCCCCCGGTGCGCCGTTCCCCCCGGGCACGGCGGCCGACGTCGTGCCCCGGTGCCCCGGGGAGCCGCCGTGGTGAGCCGCGGACCCGTCCGGGGGCCGGACTTCTGGCCCGAGGACCCCGGGTTCCTCCAGCGGATGGGCCTCGGGGTCTCGCTCACGCTGGGCACCGGGGTCGCCGCGGTGGGGTTCACCGGTTTCCTGGCGATCTCGGCCGCCCTGCACCCCGCGGAGCCCGCGTGGTCGCACCCGGTGGCGTCCGCGGACCTCGCGACGGGCGGGGCGGCCGAGGTCTCACAGGCCGAGGAGCCGCCGACCGCCTCGGGGCGGGGCGACCCGCTCGCCGACAACCCGCTGTACCGGATCGGGGAGCTGGGCGAGATCACCTGTGAGCTGCCCGAGCTGGACGAGAAGGACGCGGAGTCGGTGGAGGCGTTCGTCCACGAGATCGCCGACTGCCTGGACACGGCGTGGGGCTCCTACTTCGCCGAGGCGGGGCTGGAGTTCACCTCCCCCAACCGCGTGTACTGGCACACAGCTGGGAACAGCCCGTGCGGCGCGTTCCCCAGCGAGGGCACGGCGGCCTTCTACTGCCAGGCCAACCAGGGCCTGTACCTGGGTGTGGAGGACATCGTGGCGGCCTCCGGCGGCAGCGACAAGCCCGAGGCGTACACGTTCCTGCTCAGCCACGAGTACGGGCACCACGTGCAGGGGCAGTCGCGCATCCTGGCGCAGTTCCACAGCGAGCGGGCGGGCGCCGACGAGGCGGAGGCCGACGAGCTGACCAGGCGCAACGAACTCCAGGCCAACTGCCTGGGCGGGGTCTTCCTGGGCGCCTCGCGCGAGGACCTGGGCCTCGGCGGGTCCGAGCGGGAGAATATCCTCGACGACGTCGGGCTGCGCTCCGACTGGGGCGACGAGCACACCCACGGTTCGGCGGCCAACGGCCGCCTGTGGACGGCGCACGGCATGGACCGCAGGGATCCGGCCGCGTGCAACACGTGGAACGCCCCCGGGGAGCTGGTGCGGTGACGCGCTTCCGGGGGCACGGTCAGGCGCCGGGCGGGTCCGGCCCGGCCACGGTGACGACAGGGCGGGCGGACAGGGGTGTACGCAGGGTTCGGTAGGTCGCCGGCGTCCGCGGCTCGCCGCGCCGACCGCCGGGTGTTCGGTCTGGTGACCGCCCTCATGGTGGTGCTGCTCGCGCTGGCGCTGCTGTCGTGGACCGCCGCCGGTGAGGACGGCCCCCCGCCCGGGGCCGCGTCGGACGGGGCCGTCCCGGAGACGGACGCCGACTCCGACGACAAGCCCGGCCAGGCCCCCTCCGGCATGGCGGACGGGCAGGGGCAGACCGGGCTGTCGGAGCGCTTCGGCCCCCAGGAGCGCCCGTCGGGGTACCGGGCCCTGGTCGCCAACCCGCTGTACGAGACCGGGAGGCTGAGCCCGCGCCCGTGTCCGGTGCCGGAGCTGGACGTGGAGGACCCGGAGTCGATGGAGGACTTCCTGCACACGGTCGCGGACTGCCTGGACGACGCCTGGCGGACCCAGTTCCTGCGCGCGGGCATCCCCTTCACCCCTCCGGAGCGGGTGTTCTGGGACGAGCCCGGGATCAGCCCGTGCCGCGCCTACCCCTCGCGTGCGGGCGCGTTCTACTGCCGGGCGAGCACGAGCATCTACATCGGCACCGCGGACGTGGTGGACAAGTGGAACGGCGCCACGGACAGCGTGGTGTACGCGTCCCTGCTGGCCCACGAGTACGGCCACCACGTGCAGGGGGAGTCGGGGCTGCTGGAGTACTACCACGGGCAGCGCCAGCTGGAGGACGACGTGCTGGAGCGCAACGCGTGGACGCGCCGCGGCGAGCTCCAGGCGAACTGCCTGGCGGGCGTGTTCATGGGGTCGGTCCGGGTGAGCTACCCCCTGGACGAGGGGGACGTGGAGACGCTGCTGGACGACGCCGCCGCCACCGCCGACCGCGAGGACGGCGCGGAGGAGGACCGCACGCACGGGTCGGTGGAGAACAGCGTGGCGTGGACCCGGTCCGGCCTGGAGGAGCAGAGGCCGGGGGCGTGCAACACCTGGGACGTGGCGGACGAGTCCCTGGTGCACTGAGTGCCGTCGGGGCGGGGGCGTCCGTGCCGGTGGCACCGCCCACCGGTTCACCCGTCCAACCGCCGTAACGCGTCAACCCTGGTCATGGGCTTGGGCGGTCCTCCTACCGCGGCTGGACACGCGGGCGAAGACGCTGGTCACCGGTTTCGATCATCGTTCGGACTCCTCACCGGCGAAGCGGCCCCTGGTCGTGGTGCCGTCGCGTCGGTTCCACCGCACCGGGTCCCCGCCCGGCCCTGTCGTCGGTATGCGCCGGGTGCGATGCCGTACTCCCGCTTGAAGGCGTTGGCGAAGGCGAACTCCGAGGTGTAGCCGATCCGAGCGGCCACCTCGCTGAGCAGGGCGTCGGACTCGCGAAGCAGCCGGGCTGCGGTTGTCATGCGCCACCAGGTCAGATAGGCGAGGGGCGGCTGTCCGATCAGGGTGGTGAAGCGCCGGGAGAAAGCCGCCCTGGACAGTCCCGCCCGGGCGCCGAGCGTCTCGACCGTCCAGGGGAGCGCCGGGTCGCGGTGGAGGGCGTGCAGTGCGGCGCTGATCGCCGGGTCGCCCAGTGCCGCGGCCCAGCCGGTGGTCGTGCCGCGTTCGGGTTGTTCGTCGAACCAGGCGCGCAGGATGTAGAGCAGCAGCGTGTCGAGCAGGGCGGGCACGACGGTGTCGGTGCCGAGGCGGGGGTTGTCGAGTTCGCCGCCGAGGAGGTCGACGGCGGCGCGCAGTTCGGGTCGGTGCCCGGGGCGGGCGGGCAGGTGGACGATCTGGGGCAGGTCGGACAGGAGCGGATGGGCTCGGCCGGGGTCGAGCCGGTATCCACCGCAGAGGGTCACGGTGACCGCCTGCGAACCGTCCGGTCCGGTTCTCCCCACCGCCGCGGAGGCGTAGCGGTCTTCGAACCGGGGGTCGTTCAGCGGGTCGCAGACGGGTTCGGTCAGTGGGGTGGTGGGGCTGTCGGCGAGCGCGTAGCCGCTTCCGTGGGGCAGGAACACCACGTCGCCGACGTTCAACGCGAGGGGGGCGCCGCCGTCCGGGGGGAGCAGCTGGCACGATCCCCGCAGGACCACCTGGAAGCCGGCGGAGCCGCGCACGGTGGGGAACCGCTGCCCCCAGGGGGCGTGCCACCGAACGCGCGCCGAGCGGGGTTCTCCGGCGCGCGTCGCGGCGATCACATCGCTGAGTACGTCCACAGGGAGAGTCTGCCCCAACGGCCGTGCGAAGACGCACGCGTATGAACACGGGACTTCGGCGCATTGGTCGTCTCTCTTCAGCCCCGTACGGTCGAACACACACGAAGCGATCAACCTTGGGAGTCCTCATGCCGGGGCAACGCAGGATTCTGGTGATCGGGGCGACCGGTACGGTCGGCCGGCAGGTCGTGGCCCAGCTGCTGGAGACGGGGGCCGAAGTCCGTGCGCTCGCCCGCGATCCCGAGGCGGTCGGCCTTCCGGGCAGCGTCGAGGTCGTGCGTGGCGACCTGGCCGACCCGGACGCCCTGCACGCGCCCCTGAACGGGACCGAGGCCGTGTTCCTCCTCTGGCCGTTCGCTACGGCTGAGGGGGCGCCCGCTGCTCTGGAGGCGGTCGCCGCGCATGCCCGCCGTGTCGTCTACCTGTCCTCGGCGGCCGTACGCGGCCACGAACGACGGGTCGAGCAGCTGATCCGGCGGTCCGGTCTGGAATGGACGTTCCTGCGACCGCACGCCTTCGCGGCCAACACCCTGCGGTGGGCCGCGCAGATCCGAGCCGACGCGGTCGTGCGTGAGCCGTACGGCGCGGCCGCCATGCCCCCGCTGCACGAGCGGGACCTCGCGGCGGTCGCGGTGCGCGCACTCACCGAGGACGGGCACGACCGCGCGGTCTACGAGCTGACCGGGCCCGAGGTGCTGTCCCAGGCAGAGCAGGCGAGCATCATCGGGGAGGTGATCGGCCGCCCGGTGCGTTGGGAGGAGACCTCGCCGCGGACCGCGCGGCAGCAGATGCTCACCCGGGGCTGGCCGCCCGAGGCCGTGGACGGCGTCCTCCAGGCCCAGGCGGAGCTGGTGGCGGAGCCGAGAGAGACCACGGCCACGGTCACGGAGGTCACCGGAGCCCCGGCACGCACGTTCCGCACCTGGGTGACCGACCACGCGGGCGAGTTCGGCGACACCACAGCCCGACCGGATGTCGAGGGTTGGGCGCCTGGCACCGGGCGGGCTGTGGGAACTGTTCCAGCGGGTGGTGCCCGAAGCACCCACCCGTCCTCAGGGCGGGGCTGACGCGGGCACGGAGACCGTGAGGCGGCGGCCGCGGTCGTCTCCGCGGCCACCACCGGCTGCGCCCGGACTCGGCTCCCACCTCCGCTTCACCGACCGGAACGCACTTCGGCCGGCCCTACCTGGACTCGACCCGTCCCAGCGGACCGGGGCCGCTCGTCAGCGCGTCGCACGCCGCCCGCCAGGCGGGGTCCCCGGGGTGGAACTGGTCGCGGAGGTAGGCCCAGGTGAGCCGCTGGACCGCGGACACCCGCTCGGGGCTCTCGTCCGTGGTCTCGGCGACGTCGTACCCGGAGACCCCGCCGAGCCCGTGCTCCGCGCCGAAGAGGGTGAACAGGGTCTTGGGGCCCGGGGCGAGGAAGTAGGGGTCGGCGTGCCACTCCGGGCCCCGGACCGTCAGGTGGGCGGAGTCGTCCTCGTCCCCGGCGACCACGAGGGCGGGCGTGGTCATCGTGGAGAAGTCCGTGGTCGAGAGGAAGGGGTAGGCGCGGGCGACGGACTCGGTGAGGGCGTCACCGCCCCTGCCGGTCGTGGCGAGCAGCACGCCCGCCGTGATCCGGGGCTCGGACAGGTCCACCTCCGTCCCGTCGTGCGGGTCGGTGAGCCGGGCGCCCAGCAGCAGGCTCGCGGTGTGCCCGCCCATCGAGTGCCCGGCCACGGCGACCCTGCTCCGGTCCAGACGCCCGGAGAGCCCAGGGACGGCGTCCTCGATCTCGTCGAGCCGGTCCAGGACGCGCTTCATGTCCTCGGCCCGCGACCGCCAGTACATCGGGGCCTCGGGGGTGTCGGAGTCCAGGTTCAGCGACCTCGAACTCAGGTGGGTGGGCTGGATCACGGCGAAGCCGTGCGCCGCCCAGAAGTCGGCGAGGGGGGCGTAGCCGTTCAGCGAGGAGAGGTGGCGGGAGTGGCCCTGGCCGTGTGAGAGGAGGACGACCGGCAGTTCGCCTCCGGTCACGGGCGCGGAGACCCGCACCTCCAGGTCCACGGCGCGGTCGGGCGTCGGCAGCACCACCGGGCTGACCGAGAGGACGGGAGCGGGAGGGCTGACGGCGTCGGCCGTGTGCGTCGATGCGCTGCTCATGGTGCGTTTTCCCTTCGATGGCCCTGCGCCGCCGGTCTCGTCGGACCCGTTGCGGGCAGGGCGGACAGAAGTGTCCCGTCGCAGCTAGACTGCAAGCGGAGCACTGTTCCTCTTAATATACGGAGCAATGTTCCGTTTTGCAACGGCCACCGGAAGGAGAGCGTGTATGCCCAGCACAGGCCAGTCCGGGGAGGTACCGGCCCGCGGCAGGCGGGCCGACGCGCTGCGCAACCAGCAGAAGCTGCTCACCGCCGCCGCCGCGGTGTTCGTCACCTCCGGCGTCGACGCGCCGATCCGTGAGATCGCGGCCCGGGCGGGCGTCGGGATGGGGACGATCTACCGCCACTTCCCGACGCGGGCGGACCTGGTCGTCGCCGTCTACCGCCACCAGGTCGAGGCCTGCGCCGAGGCGGGTCCGAGGCTGCTGGCCGAGGCCGGGTCCCCATTCACCGCGCTCAGCCGGTGGGTCGACCTCTTCGTCGACTTCCTGGTCACGAAGCACGGACTGGCCGGTGCGATGCAGTCGGACAGCGGCGGTTTCGAGGCTCTGCACGCCTACTTCCTCGACCGCCTGGTGCCCGTCTGCACGCGGTTGCTCGACGCCGCGGTCGAGGCCGACGAGATCAGACCCGGCACGCGGGCCTACGAGCTGATGCGCGGCATCGGCAACCTCTGCATCGGGAGCGACCCCCGCTACGACCCCCGCCGGATGGTCGAGCTGCTCCTGCGGGGGCTGCTGCTGCCGCGGCCCTCCTGAGGTCGGCGGACAGCCCGTGTGTGGGTGCGCGCCCGCGGGCGGCGCTCCCACGCGGCGCGCCCTCGTGGGGCGCTCCCCGCGCGCTGGGCCCCGTGTGGGCGGTGCTCCCCCGCGCGCTGGGGCGTGGGCGGCGTCCCGTGTGGGCGGCGCTCTCCCGCATGGCGCCTCCCCGTGCACCGGTCCTCCGTGGGCGGCGCTCTCCCGTGCCCGGAGGGGCCGTGGGCGGAGTTCCCCCGGCGTTGTCCACAGGTTCGAAGTACCGCTGTCGCCCGGATACGGAGCGTGGCAGGATGCTTCGTATGTCGGACCTCGCCGAACCCCTCAGCCCCTACGAGCCCGAACAGACCGCCCCCGCTCCCCACTCCCCCGGGACCTCCCCCGACGACGCCTCTCCACCGCCTGTCCCGACCGGACCGGGCTCCCCCGTGGCCGAGCGGGTCGAGCTGCGCGTGCACGGCGTCAGCGGCGGCCAGGCCGAGGAACTGCTGGACGTGGAACCCGCGATGCGCGTGGGCGGCGATCGGCTGGCGGGGTTCTTCCGCTGGCGCCGCAAATCCGACACCGAGACCCTCCCGGGCGTGCGCCGGGAGATCTTCGCCTGGGGCAACCTCACCTCCGGGCGCTCCTCCCGGGCGTTCTGGCTGCTGCTGCTGCCGTTCATGCTCGTCAACGTGGCGTACTGGATGCGGCCCGGCCGGATGGACCGCGACCCCACGGGGGCGCGGCGGCTGGCCAACAACGCCTACGGCGGGGGCGTGCGGCTGCTGGCGCTGTCCCTGACGGTGCTCATCACCCTGGCCGCGGCGGGCATCGGCATGGACCTGGTGGCCTGGCAGTGCGCCTCCGGGCAGGGCGAGGAGTGCGTGCGGGCCCGCCCCTGGCTGGCCTTCCTGGGCTCGCCCTCGTCGGTGCTGTCCGCGCCGGGCCCGGCCCTGCTGGTGGGCGCGGTGCTGCCGGTGGTGCTGATCGTGGTGCTGTGGCTGCTGTCGCGGCGCACGGCGGCCGACTACGAGGTCGTGGAGAGCCCGATACCGCCCCGTCCCAGCGCGGCCGCCCCGCTGAGCCAGGAGGGGTTCTGGCGCAACAGCGAGACCATGGCCCGGCTGCGCTCGGCGCACATCTCGGCGGCCCTGGGCACGGTGGCCGCCCTGCTGGTCGTACCGGCGCTGCGGCACGACCTGGACCCGGCGACGGCGGGACCGCCCGACGGGCCGGGGCCGTGGATCGTCGGCGCCCTCCTCTCGGCCCTGCTGGCGGCGGTGGTCACGTCGAGCACCCTGAGCGTGCTGGTCCCGGGCACCGACCCGCGCTGGAACGCCCGGGCCGACCGGGTCTGCCGCCTGCTGCGCGACGCCACCCTGGTCCTGGGGCTGGCGGTGGCCGCGTACGCGCTCTGGCCCCGCCCGGAGTGGGCGGCGTCGGGACGGCTGCCCGGCAACGGGGCGATCCTGAACACGCTGTTCGCGGTCCAGGCGGCCCTGGTGCTGGTGATGCTGGCGGCGGCGCTGTTCCTGTTCGCCTCCGACCGCTCCCACGGCGGCGCGGCGATGCGCGGCCTGGCGGGCCCGGCCACGGCGGCCTTGGGCGCCCTGCTCGGCGGCGGCTTCTCGGCCGCGCTCGTCTACCAGGGGTCGCTGGCGCTGAGCGGCTGCGGCACCCTGGCCACCCCCGAGGTGGACTGTCTGCCGCTGTCGGTGCCGGCCGCCTACTCCTGGCTCCAGCTCGCGTTCGCGCTGGAGGCGGCCATCGCGCTGGCCGTGGTGGGGGTGCTCGCCCTGCGGCTGCGCCGCGACACCCGGTCGCACCTGGAGGGGGTCACCGAGGACTACGCGCGCAGCGTGCGCGACCGCCGCACCTGGGACATCGCCCACGCGCGGGCGGCGGGCCGGATGACGGAGGTGCTGCCGTGGGTGCTGGCGGCCTTCCTGCTCCCGGTGGTGGCGCTGGGCGTGCTCGTGCTGTACTCCACGCTGTCGGGGCACCTGGCGGCGGGGGCGGCCTCGGCGACGACGGCCGTGTCGGGTGTGTCCTCCGTGCCCGGCGAGGTGCGGGGGCTGGCCCAGGGAACGGTGTCGGGGCTGATCGGCGTCGGCTCCCTGCTGGGCGGCGCCGCCCTGGTGGCGCTGGCGTGGATCGGACGCAGCGCCTACCGCGACCGGCCCACGCGGCAGGCCGTCGGCTCGGTGTGGGACGTGGGCACGTTCTGGCCCCGGGCGGCGCACCCGCTGGCGCCGCCCTCCTACGCGGAGCGGGCCGTGCCCCAGCTGTGCGCCCGGGTGGCCCTGCTGTGCCGGGAGGACACGGACGTGGTGCTGTCGGGACACTCGCAGGGCTCGGTGCTGGCGGCGGCCACGGTCTGGCAGCTGCCCACCGACTGCCTGGGCCGGATCGCGCTCATCACGCACGGCTCACCGCTGGACCGCCTGTACGCCCGCTACTTCCCGGCCTACTTCGGTCCGGGGCCGTTCGCGGACCTGCGGGAGCGGGTGACGGACTGGCGCAACCTGTGGCGGCTCACCGACGCGATCGCCGGGCCGGTGCGGATGATCGACTCCTCCGGCGGCCCCGAGGCCGCACGCGTCGTGGAGCGGGCCGAGCCGCTGCCGGACCCGCGCTCCTACGAGGCCCTGCCCGGCGAGGCCAGACGCCCGGAGATCCTGGGCCACTCCTACTACACGGGCGACCCCGCCTACTCCGCGGAGCTGCGGCGGGTGCTGGACGCCATGGAGGCGCAGGCGCGGCGTGAGGCCTCCGCCGGGAACAGGGGGCACGAGGCCCCCGCCGGGAACACGGGTTGAGGACGCGGAGGGCTTACCAGGGGCCGTAGGGGCCGTTGTTGCTGTTGCCGCCCACGCCCTTGACGGCCGGGCGCACGTCCAGCAGGAAGACGAGGGTGGCGACCAGACCGAGGATGACGAACATCCCGCTGCCGGAGAACACGGCCAGCAGGGAGAGACCCGAGGCGACACCGGTGAGGATGACCCACAGCTTCTTGGTCTGCTTGTCCATCAGCTCGAAGGCCGCGGCCGGCGTGCGGATCGCCTCGATCAGCGCGTACAGACTCGCGACGAAGGTGACCAGGTAGATGGCCTGCCAGATCAGTCCGAACAAAACGCACACTCCCGACGACGTTCCGAGCGGGGAGTCCGCCCGCTCTCCACCGTAAACGGATGGGACGCGTTGATCGTGCCCACGGAGGCCCGTGTCACACACGCGACGGGGCGGCGGTCGGCGGCGGCCCGGGGTCGCGCGGACGCGCGACCGGCGGCCGCGCGGTTCACAGCGGGATGTGCCAGAGGCAGGTGACGGCGGCCAGCAGGAAGGCGGAACCGCCCATGATGAAGGCGCCCGCGTGGTAGGGCAGCTCGTTGTCGGGGTGCAGGAGGCGGTTGACCCGCCGCATCACGCCGGGCTCGGCATCGGGCACGGCCGCCATCGCCCCGGCGGGCACCGGGGCCGGTCCGGCGGCGCCGAAGCGCAGCAGCGCCATGGCCAGCTCGCGCGAGGAGCTCTTGCGCCGGGCCTGGTCGTCGGCGCACATCTCGATGAGCAGCGCGACGCTCTCGTAGTAGGTGCGGACCAGGCGGAACCGCGGGAAGGCGCGCTTGAGCGAGGAGAACGGCAGCAGCACGAGGTCGTGGCGCTGGCGCAGGTGGGCGTGCTCGTGGGCCAGGACGGCGGCCAGCTCGCGGTTGTCGAGGACCGCCAGGGCCCCGGCGCTGATGACCACCTGCGAGCGCAGCACGCCCGGAAGGCAGTACGCGGCGGCGGCCGGGTGGTCGAGCACGCGGGCGCCGGGCACGTCGGGGTGCTCGCTGGCGATGAGTTCGAGGAGGTCGTGGTGGCGTCGGCGGACGCGGACCACGTGCACGAAGGAGGAGACCAGGCCGTAGAAGAGCACCAGGGTCAGCACGACGGCCAGGACCACGGCCGCGATGTGACTGACGCCTTCAAGCCCCTGGGAGAGCTCGGCGAGCAGCAGTTCGCCGGTCAGGATGTCCGTGGCCAGGGCCATGGAGCCCCCGGCCGCGCCGAGCTGGTAGGAGGAGAGCCCGAAGGCCAGCAGCGCGCCGATGGTGGACACGCCCCAGGCGAGGCCGAGCGCCTGCCACGTGATCACGGCCGTGTAGGGCCCCCGCGAGGGCCACTTGGCCCGGTGGAGGCCTTCCATCGCGATGAGACAGCAGACCGCGACGAGGGTGAGAAGGGCGGCACTGACCATACGGACTAGTTCCTTGGCTGCTCGGTTTCCGCGAGTGCGCGCCGAAGCGCTTCAGCCTGCTCGCCGTCCATGGACTGGACGAAGGCGGCCAGGGCGGCGTCGCGGTCCCCGGTCTGTCCGAGCGCGTCGAACATCAACTCGGAGACGTATGCCTCACGGCTGGCTGCCGGGCGGTAACGCCACGCGCGTCCCTCACGTGCCCGGGTGACGACCTTCTTCTTGGCGAGCCTGTCGAGCACGGTCATGACGGTCGTGTGCGCCAGATCGCGCTCGGCCAGAGCCTTGCCGACCTCACGGACCGTCATTGGTTCGTTCCGTGACCACAGTACATCCATCACCGCGCGCTCAAGTTCGCCAAGCCGATTCATACCTGTGATTCTACTTGGGGTCGTACTACCGGTTGTCGTACCCCCAGGTTAAATCCTCATCACCTACGGGACAAGGGATAACGGTGCCGGAGTGAGGTGGGATCGGCCTCCCCCGCACCCGGCCCGGGCCTCCTCCGGCGGCGACCGCGGAGGGTGCTCCCCGGAGTCCGGCCCCGCCCCGAACCGGGGAACCCGGGCACCCGTCCCACAACGCGACCCCCGTCACCGCGGTGCGGCGACCGCCGCCCGCCCACGGCACAGGAAGGGAAGGGCCATGACCTCTCCGAACCACTCCCGGATCCACGTCGTCCGGGGCGACATCACCGAGCAGAGCGTGGACGCCGTCGTCAACGCCGCCAACAGCTCGCTCCTGGGCGGCGGCGGAGTGGACGGCGCCATCCACCGCAGGGGCGGGAAGTCCATCCTGGAGGAGTGCCGCCGCCTGCGCGCGGGCCACTACGGGGGCGGTCTGCCCGTCGGCGACGTGGTGGCCACCACGGCCGGGCGGCTGCCCGCCCGGTGGGTGGTCCACACCGTCGGCCCGGTGTACAGCACCACTGAGGACCGCAGCGCCCTCCTGGCCTCCTGTTACGGCGAGTCCCTGCGGGTCGCGCACGAGCTGGGCGCGGAGTCGATCGCCTTTCCCGCGATCTCCACCGGCGCCTACCGGTGGCCGGTCGAGGACGCGGCGCGCATCGCCGCCTGGGCCCTGCACTCCGCGCACCTGCGCGTGCCGGAGATCCGCCTGGTGCTGTTCGACGACGTCGCGCACCAGGCCTTCCTCAGGGCCTTCGACCCCAGCTGACCCGCGACGCGCGGGCGGTGGCGCGGCGGTGGGCGCGTCCGCGGCCACGCGGCGGCCCCGTACCGCGCCGGTCCCGACGGGACCGGCGCGGTACGGCGGGACCGGCCGGGTCCGGACACGGGGCGACGGCCCCGGCCGGGGCCCAAGGGGCGTCCGCCTCAGTGGCCAGGGTCGGCGATCGGCGCCGGGTAGCCGGGGGGCGGGTGCTCCTCCCGCCAGGGCGTGTGCGCGCGCCTGCCCGGCAGCTCGGCCAGTTCGGGCAGGTAGCGGCGGACGTACACGCCTTCGGGGTCGAACCTGCGGGCCTGGCGCAGCGGGTTGAACGCCCTGTTGGGCCGGGTGTCGTTGCCCGTGCCCGCGACCCACTGCCAGTTGCCGTAGTTGTTGGCCACGTCACCGTCCACGAGGTGCGCGTGGAAGTGGTCGGCGCCCTCGCGCCAGTGCACGCGCAGGGTCCGGGTGAGGAACGCCGCGGTGATCATGCGCGCCCGGTTGTGCACGAACCCCTCGCGCAGCAGCTGGCGCATCCCGGCGTCCACGACCGGCACTCCGGTCCGCCCCCGCTTCCAGGCGTCGAGGGCGTCGGGGTCCTCGCGCCACTTCCTGTCCCGGGGCCGGTAGTCCCGGACGTTCACCGCCGGGAAGGCCGCGGTGACCTGGTGGTGGAAGTCGCGCCAGGCGAGCTGGCGGACGAACGCGTCGCCCCCGGCCAGGTGCGAGGCGGCCAGGGCGGCCTCCAACGGGGACAGGCAGCCCAGGCGCAGGTCGGCGGACAGACGCGAGGTGGCGGCGCCCGGCAGGTCGTCGTGCCGCTCGGGGTAGGCCTCCAGCCCGAACGACAGCCAGGCGTCCAGGCGCTCGCGGGCCGCGCGCTCCCCTCCCCGCGGCAGGTCCTCGGCGAGCGCGCCCAGACCCTCGGCCCCTCCGCCGGGCAGCTCGCCCGGCCGGACCCCGGCGGGCAGAACCACACGGTCCGGCGGCGCGGCCGGGTCGCGCCAGGCGGCGGCCTCCCAGGCCTTCCAGTACGGCGTGAACACCTTGTAGTGGTCGCCGCCCGCCGGGGTGACCTCCCCCGGCGGGACGACGGTGAGCCCGGGGAAGGCGCGCACGGTCAGCCCGGCCTCGCGCAGGCGTCGCGCGCGGCGCGCGGCGAGGGAGCTGACGCCGTCGGTGACGTGGACGGTGTCGGCTCCGCTGGCCCGGGCCAGGGCGGCGACCTCCCCGGCCGTGTCGCCCCGGAGAACGACCAGGTCGCCGCCGCGCTCGCGCAGAGCGGCCCGCAGGTCGGCGAGGGCGTCCGCGAGGAGGGCGGCGCGGTTGCGCGCGGACCGCCCGGCCACAGCGGGGTCGAGCACGAACACCGGCAGGGTCGGGCCGGGGCGCTCGACCGCGGCGGCCAGAGCGGGATGGTCGTGGACGCGGAGGTCCTGTGTGAACAGGACGACGGTGGCGGGCGCCAAGCGGCACTCCTTCACTGGACGTGTTCGCGTGGACACTCTAGAACCTCCGGGGAGAACCCGGTGCTCAGGCCGCTGACCGGGTAGGAAGGACGCATGACCACACGGCTTCCTCCTGTGCCCGACGCGCGGACGCGCCCCCGGGTCGGGGTGTCCAGCTGTCTGCTCGGCGCTCCGGTCCGCTACAACGGCGGACACTCCCGTTCGCGCTTCCTCACCGACGAGCTCGACCGCCACGTGGACTGGCTGCCGGTCTGTCCGGAGGCGGAGATCGGCCTGGGCGTCCCGCGCCCCACCCTGCGCCTGCAGCGCCGGGAGGGGCTGGACCGGGTGGTTTCCAGCGCGGACGGCGCCGACCGCACCGAGGAGCTGGCCGAGGTCGCCGACCACCACCTGGCCCAGCTGCGCGGTCTGGACGGGTACGTGCTCAAGAACAAGTCGCCCAGCTGCGGCCTGTTCGCCCTGCCCGTGTTCGACCAGGGCGGCGGCCGGGTGGACGGCAGGGGCCGTGGCGCCTTCGCCCAGCGGCTCACCGAGCTGCTGCCCTCCCTTCCCGTGGAGGAGCAGGGCCGCCTGATGGACCCCGTGCTGCGCGAGCTGTTCGCCCAGCGCGTCTTCGCGCACGCGCGGCTGCGCCACCTGTGGGAGTCCGCCTGGCGTCCGCGCGACCTGGTGGCGTTCCACACCCGCCAGAAGCTCCAGCTGATGTCGCACTCCCCGGAGGGCTACCGGGAGACGGGCAGGATCGTGGCGCGCGCCGGTACCGACGATCCCGAGGAGATCCGGGCGACCTACACCGAGGCCTTCCACCGGGCGATGGCCGTGCGTCCGAGCCGGGGCAAACACGTCAACGCCCTCCAGCACGCCTTCGGGATGCTGAGTTCGCTGCTGGACGACGCCCGCAGGCACGACCTGCTGGGGGCGATCGAGGACTACCGGCACGAGCAGGTGCCGCTGAGCGTTCCGGTGGCGCTGCTGCGCCACCACTGCGCGGCGGAGGACGTCGGGTGGGCCCGCGACCAGACCTACCTGCGCCCCTACCCGGACGACTTGCGGCTACGGCACGCGGTCACGGTCTGACCACGAAGGGGGGAGGATTTCCCCCCGATCCGCGACCGAAAACACACAGTCGGTTACACTCAGTGATGTCCCTCCGGTCCCCCGACAGGGTGCCGCTGACCCGACCCTGAGGTTTCGGTGTGTTCGCGTCCTTCTCCCGGCGGGCCTTCGTGCTCGTCTCCTCCTGCGTGGTCGCCACGGCAGCCGCGACGCTGGCCACGGTCCCGCCCGAGGAGCTGACGGAGCGGCTCGAACCCGGCCTGGGCCCCGAGCCCCGGCTGACCCACAGCCAGACGCGCTTCCCACCGCCCCCGGAGGCCTTCGCCTCCGCACCCCTGCCCCGCCCCGGACAGGTCTCGGCCTGCGCCGCGCCCGGCAGGGACGAGGTCGTCACCCTGCCCGACACCGGCGCCCCCGAGGGCGGCCGTCCCCTGTGGATCCGGCGCCCCTCGGGCCCCGACAGCGCGGACCTGCCCGTGCTCTACCTGCTGCACGGGTCGGCCTCCACCCACGAGACGCTCATGGACGAGGACATCGGCGCGCTCCTGGACCGGCAGATGTGCCGTTCGGGGGTCGAGTTCGTCATCGCCGCCCCCTACGGCCAGGAGAGCGGGGGCGCCACCACCGAGTGGGGCGACGCCGCCGACGGGGGGTTCGCGCTGGAGAGCTTCGTCACCGGCGCGGCCGTGGAGGCCGTCGAGGGCGAGCACACGCGCCCCCGCGAGCTGCGCGCCGTCGGCGGGTTCTCCATGGGCGGGTACGGGGCGGCGGCGCTGGCGCTGCGCAACCCCGACCTCTACACCCAGGTGGTGTCCTGGGCCGGGTACTTCCGGGTGGACGACCCGCACGGCGTCTTCGGCGGCGACACCGGGCCGCACTCCCCCGACCGGCTGCTCGGTTCCGAGGGGGTGCGCGACCTCAGGTTCATGCTGGTGGAGGGCACCGGGGACCACACACCGCTCCAGGAGGGCAGCATCCACGGTGAGGCCGAGCGCTTCGCCGGGCTGCTCACCGAACGCGGTATGACGGTCGCCACGCTCCACCCGCACGGAGGCCACGACTTCACGACCTGGAAGCGCTCCTTCGCCGACGTGGTCGACTTCCTCGTCTCGGGCTGGTCCTCCGCACCGTAGGTCACGCGGTGTGCACACCCGGCCCCCTCGCACGGACCAGCGGGGAACAGTGTGTACCTTCGTCGCTGTTGACGACAGCGGCTGTGCACACGACCTGAAGGGACCTCCGGTGTCTGGAATCGTTCCCGTGGGAGAGCAGACGGCGGTCCCGTCCCGGGTCGCGACCGTGAGTCTGCACACCTCCCCGCTCGACCAGCCCGGCACCGGCGACGCCGGAGGCCTGAACGTGTACGTGGTCGAGGTGGCCCGGCGCATGGCCGAGCGCGGCGTGGCCGTGGACGTGTTCACCCGCGCGACCCGGGCCGACCTCCCCCCGGTGGTGGAGCTCGCCCCGGGCGTGAACGTGCGGCACGTGCCCGCCGGGCCCTACGGCCGCCTGGACAAGAACGCCCTCGCCGAGCACCTGTGTCCGTTCATCTTCGGGATGCTGCGGGCCGAGGCGCAGAACGAGCCCGACCACTACGACCTCGTGCACGGGCACTACTGGCTGTCCGGCCAGGCCGGTGTGGTGGCCGCCCGCCGCTGGGGCGTGCCCCCGGGGCAGTCCATGCACACCATGGCCCGGGTGAAGAACGCCTCCCTGGCCGACGGCGACGACCCCGAGCCCGAGGCGCGGCTGCGCGGGGAGGACCAGCTGGTCCGCCAGGCCGACCGGCTCATCGCCAACACCGACGACGAGGCCCGCCAGCTCCGGGAGCACTACGGCGCCCGCGACGGCCAGATCAGCGTCATCCCCCCGGGGGTGGACCTGGAGGTGTTCAGCCCGGGTTCCCGCCGGGACGCGCTGGCGCGGATCGGACTGCCCGCGGACACCGAACTCCTGCTGTTCGTGGGGCGCGTGCAGCGGTTGAAGGCCCCCGACGTGCTCATCCGGGCCGCCGCAGCGCTGCTGGAGCGCGACCCCTCACTGCGTTCGCGCCTGGTGGTGGGCGTGGTCGGCGGCCTGTCGGGCGGCGGGATGCGCGAGCCCGGGCTGCTCACCGACCTGGCCCGCTCCCTGGGCGTGGCCGACGTGGTGCGGATCGAGCCGCCGCAGAGCCGCGAGCGGCTGGCCGGCTACTACCGCGCGGCCGCGGTGACCGTGGTGCCGTCCTACTCGGAGTCGTTCGGCCTGGTGGCGGTGGAGTCGCAGGCGTGCGGCACCCCGGTCCTGGCCGCGCGCGTGGGCGGCCTGACCACGGCCGTGGCGGATGGGACCTCCGGGGTCCTGGTGCGGGGGCACAACCCGGACGACTACGCGGCCGAGCTGCACCGGATGATCGCCGAACCGGCGTGGCGTGCCAAGCTGGCGATGGCGGCACCCGCGCACGCCGCCACCCTGGGCTGGTCGCGGACCGTCGACGAGCTGCTGGACGTGTACCGGGCGAGCACCGCCCCCCGCGCGCTGCCCCTGGCGGCGTGCCGGTGACCGAGGAGGAGGGGACGTACGAGGTGGACAGGGACGCTGTGGACAGGGACGCCGCCCGCGACGCCGCGGCCAGGGCGATCTCCTCGGCCGTCGCGGAGGCCGAGCTGGAGGTGGAGCGCCCCCGCGAGGGGTCGTTCCTGGTCACGCTCCCGGGGAAGGCCAAGCTCAAGACCCTGGTGTGGCTGGAGGTGGGGCCGCACAGCCTCACCCTGACGTCGTTCTTCTGCCGTCAGCCCGACGAGAACCGCGCCGACTTCTACCTGTGGCTGATGCGCCGCAGCGCCGACATGTACGGGATGGCCTTCGTCGCGGACGAGGTCGGCGACGTCTACGTCCGCGGCCGCCTGCCGCTGGAGGGCGTCACCCCGACTGAGGTCGACCGGCTGCTGGGGTGCGTGCTCACCTACTCGGACGAGAACTTCAACGGCGCGCTGGAGCGCGGGTTCGCGTCGGCCATCCGCAAGGAGTGGCGCTGGCGCGCCGAGCGCGGCCACGACATGCGCAACCTGCGGGCGTTCGCGCACCTGGTCGAGCCCCGGGACGAGGGGTAGGCCGCCGCGGTCCCGTCCGCGCCCCCGCAAGCGGGCGGGCGGACGCCCGAGCCCGGCGCACGGGTGGCTAGGCTTGCCCCATGGGAACTCTGGTACTGCTGCGACACGGTGAGAGCGTCTGGAACGCGAAGGGCCTGTTCACCGGCTGGGTGGACGTGGACCTCTCCGCGACGGGCGAGGAGGAGGCCCGCAGGGGCGGCGAGCTGCTCAAGGAGGCCGGCGTACGGCCGGACGTGGTCTACACCTCCCTGCTCAAGCGCGCGATCCGCACCGCGAACCTCGCCCTGGACGCCGCCGACCTGCACTGGCTGCCGGTCGAGCGCACCTGGCGCCTCAACGAGCGCCACTACGGCGCCCTACAGGGCAAGGACAAGGCGCAGACGCGCGAGGAGTACGGCGAAGAGCAGTTCATGATCTGGCGCCGCTCCTACGACACCCCGCCGCCGCCCATCGCGGACGGCGACACCTACTCGCAGGCCGGTGACGCCCGCTACGGCGAGCTGCCGCCGGAGCTGCTGCCGCGCACCGAGTGCCTCAAGGACGTGCTGGAGCGCGCCCTGCCGTACTGGTACGACTCGATCGTGCCGGACCTGGCCGCGGGCAGGACGGTGCTGGTCGCCGCGCACGGCAACTCGCTGCGCGCGCTGGTCAAGCACCTGGACGGCGTCAGCGACGCCGACATCGCCGGGCTGAACATCCCGACGGGCATCCCGCTGCGCTACGACCTGGACGACCAGTTCAAGCCGACCAACCCCGGCGGCACCTACCTCGACCCGGAGGCGGCCAAGTCCGCCATCGAGGCCGTCGCCAACCAGGGCAAGAAGTAGGACACCGGTCCCCCGTTTTCGTGCCCGCGCCACCGCCGGTGGCGCGGGCACACCGCTGTCCGGGACCGGTCGGGTGTACCGGGGGCTGGCGGCGCGAGGGCATGCCGAAGCGGGCGGAGGCCGGGCCTCCCCCTTTACCAGGCTAGGGTCGTGCGCCGAGTCCGTGCCAGAGCCGGTCGCGGCCTGTGGACAACGCCGGAATCCTCAGTAGACGAGGGCCTGCGCGCCGTCCTGGACGGCCTCCTCGACGAAGGACGACGCCCCGGCGATGCGCACGCCCTCGATCAGGTCGTCCCCGGTCAGGTCGCGTCGGGCGGCGCACTGGGTGCACACCGTCACCCGGCCCGCGGCGAGCACCGCGTCGAGCAGGTCCTTGAGGGGGGCGGCGTGCGGGAGGGAGAACCGCTCGGCACGGCCGGGGACCGCGAACCACGCCGACTCACCGGTCAGCCAGAGGGAGACCCCGACGCCGCTGGCCAGGGCGGCTGCGGCCACCGTGAACGCCTGGTTGCACCGCTCGGGATCGTCCTCCCCGGCGGTGACCTTGATCACCAAGGAACGAGACATGCCCGCCAGCCTACTCAGAGCGCGGCGGCGGTCAGCACGGCGCCCGCGATCGAGCAGACCGCGAGGGCGACGGTGAGCACCAGGGCCTCGGTGCGGCGCGGGGAGATCCGCACCGGCTGGTCGTCCACGCCGTGCTCGATGCTGAGCGCGCCGTCCTCGGGCGCGGCCAGGACCACGCGGCCGTCGCGCACCTGGACCCGGCCCGTGACGCGGATGCGGGCGCCCGGCCGGATCACCCACTCGCGGTACTCGAACTCGATGGTCTCGCCCCGGAAGACGCCCGAGATGCGGCCGCGCACGCGGGGCAGCAGGTCGTCCGCGGGTGAGGCCACACCCGGCTGCGGGCGGCCCACCACGCGCTTGAGGCACAGCTCGGCACCCCGCGGCTCGGTCTCGCCCGGGTCGACGAAGACCCGGTTGCCGTCGCCGGGGCGGCCCTCGGCGACGATGCCGAACAGGTCCTCGGAGCCGTAGTCGGCGATGGAGTCGCAGGCCCGTTGGCGGACCGCGCCCTCGGCCGGGTCGCGGTTGAGCGGCCAGTAGTGGCGCAGCACCTCGTGGCCGTGCCAGACGCACTCGGCACCGGCCAGGCCGGAGGAGATGGGGCCGTCGGGACCGGGAGCGGCGACACCGGTGAGCGTGACGCGCTGGCCCTCCTCGGCCGCCAGCGCACCCGGGCGCAGCTGGGCCAGTCCCCGCTGGCGCAGCCAGCGCCGCAGGGCGATCACGGTCAGGGGGAGGAGGGCCACCGCGGCCACGAGCAGCGCCGAACCGATCACCAGTAACACAGGCCGCCCCTTTGGAAAACGCGTCGGAGGTCTAGGCGCGGTCGGCAGAACACGCCCCGTGGCCGCACCGCGCTGCTGACAATCTTTACCAGTTCTCCAGGAAAGCGGGGCCAATTGGGCATGTCCAGACCGGGGCCGGGGAGTGGCGGTCGCCACGGTGCGCCGTCGGCGGTCACCGACACCTCCAGCCGCCGCTACGCTCTGGGGATATGGACGCTGAGGTACACCCCGATCTGGCGAAACTGTCCTTCCTGCTCGGCCGCTGGGAGGGCGTGGGCGTCGCCGGCTACGCCGACGTGGAGGAGTTCCAGTTCGGCCAGGAGATCGAGTTCGCGCACAACGCGGGCCTGCCCTACCTGACCTTCACGAGCAGGGCCTGGCGGATGAACCCGGAGGGCACCCGCGGTGAGCTGGTCACCGAGGAGTCGGGGTACTGGCGTGTGCGGCCCGAGACGGGCACGGAGCCCAAGGAGGGTGAGCCCGTCGTGCACCTGGAGGTGCTGATCGCGCACCCCGAGGGCTTCAACGAGGTGTACCTGGGCAACGTGTTCGCGAACCGGGTGGAGATGTCCACCGACGCGGTGGTGCACACCGAGACCGGGATCGACGCGACCGCCTCGCACCGGCTGTACGGCCTGTTCGGCGACAACCGGGAGACGCTGGGGTACGCCTGGGACCTGGCCGCGCGCGGCCACGGTCTGCGCTCGTACATGTCGGCGCAGCTCAAGAGGGTCGACTCGAAGTAGTCGGGGCCGGGGCGGGTCCGGGCATGGGCAGACCCCGGGCTGCTCCCGCCGCTGGGGCGGGGCCGGTCGGACGAGTTCCGGCGGCCCGGGGTCCGGGTGTCCGTCTGGGATTCGCTGCGAACGACGTCGCGCGAACACGAGCGTCGTCCTAGCGGACGGCCACCTCGCCAGTCCTAAGATCAACCATCTCTTGGACCACCTCCTTTCTTGCGTGCCTCCGACATTACGTCCCGGGCCGGAGGTGGGGCAAATGTTTTTTCTGTGCGCGAAACCGCAGGTGGGGACGGCGTTTCCGACCCCTTGGCAGGCCGACTAGTCTCGCTGGTATGACTTCGCCGCTGCTGAGCACACCGGGCGCCGTGAGCGCCGAGTCCCCCGACTCCGGAGTCGCCGCGCACTACGGCGACCCCGCGCACGAGGGACGCGCCATCGAACGTTCGAGCGCGTGGGTCGACCGGAGCAACCGGGGCGTGGTGCGGGTGACCGGCCCCGACCGCCTGGGCTGGCTCAACGACCTCACCAGCCAGCTGACCCGGGGCCTGGCGCCGGGGACCGCCACCGAGGCGCTGGTCCTGGACACCAAGGGGCACCTGCGGTACCACCTGTCGCTGGTGGACGACGGCGAGGCCACCTGGATCCACACCGAGCCGGAGGGCGGCCCGGAGCTCGCGAAGTTCCTCGACTCGATGCGGTTCATGCTGCGTGTCGAGGTGGAGGACCTGAGCGGTTCCCACGCGGTGCTGAGCGTGCTCGGCCCGGGCCGCGCCGAGGCCGTGGAGGCCGCGTCGCTCGGTGACGTGCCCCTGCGCGCGACCGAGGGCGAGACCGACCTGTTCCTTCCCGCCGAACGGCTCACCGGGGCCGCCGAGGCGCTCACGGCGGCCGGGGCGCGCCCGGCGGGCATGTGGGCCTACGAGGCGAACCGGATCGCGGAGCACCGGGTGCGCGCGGGGCTGGACACCGACGAGCGCACCATCCCGCACGAGGTGGACTGGGTGGGCCGCGCAGTGCACCTGGAGAAGGGCTGCTACCCGGGCCAGGAGACGGTGGCGCGGGTGCACAACCTGGGCCGTCCGCCGCGCCGCCTGGTCATGCTGCACCTGGACGGCACCGCCGAGCGCCTGCCGGAGGTGGGGGCCTCCATCGAGCTGGACGGGCGCTCCGTGGGCCGGGTGGGCACGTCGGCCCGCCACCACGAGCTGGGGCCGATCGCCCTGGGTGTGGTCAAGCGCGCGGCTCCCATCGACGCCGACCTGGTGGTGGACGGCATCGCCGCCGGGCAGGAGGTCGTGGTGGACCCCGACACCGGCGCCAACGCCAAGATCGAGCTGCGCCGCCGTCCGCGTTAGGCGGGTTCGAGGAGGCCGCGTCCGCCGATGTGGACCTCGGCGAACTCGGTCCCGGTCGGCGCCAGGAACAGGATGTGCGTGGTGACGCTCTCCCCGGGGTTGATCTCGTCCCAGAAGTAGTCCCACGCCACGACGATCTCGGCGTCGACGTCGTTGGCGTACTCCAGGCCCTCGGTGGTCACACCGATGGTCCCGTAGCTGTCGAAGACCGCGGGCTCGGTGCCCTGGTTGGTGACGTCGAGCCGGTAGACGTGGAACTCGGAGTCCGGGGGCGCGGCGGCGGACGAACCCATCCCGTCGGTGACGGTGGTGTCGGTGTAGGCCGCCTCCACCTCCACCAGGAAGGTGTCGAAGACGGCGGAGGCCCCGTTGTAGGACTCCGGCGGCACAGGCTGCGGGTCGGGCTCCGCCTCGCCCGCGGGCGGTTCCCCCTGCTCGGGGCCGGGGTCCGGCGCGGTGGGGTCAGGTGCGGAAGGATCCGGTGTGGCCGGGTCCGGTGTGGCGGGACCCGGTGCCGATGGGTCCGGTGTCGCGGGCTCCTGGGCGGTGCCGGGCCCCGGTTCCGGCTGTTCCAGAACCAGCCGGGCCTCGGGGAGAGGGGCGCTCTCCAGTGAGACCACGGTGGCGACGCACCCGGCTCCGGCCAGGAGGACGGCGACGGGTACGGCCAGGGCCCGGACGACGGAACCGGGCCCTCTGGGCGGTGGCGGGTGACGGCCGCTGGTACTCATGCTGGTGTGACGCACGACACGCGTGGTTCATTCCGCCCCGGGGCGCCTTCTCCCTGGCGGGGCACCAGACGGCCCTGCCCAGCCAGCGCTTCCCTGGTCCCGCCCCGCCTGGAGGCGGGGGTGGGACCGACGGCGGAGGGCCCGGCCGCGCGGCCGGGCCCGTCGGGTGGGTCGGGGGTCGATCAGACGGTGAGGACGATCTTTCCCCGGGTGCGTCCGGCCTGGCTCAGGCGCCAGGCCTCCGCCGCCTCGGACAGCGGGAACTCGCGGTCCACGTGCACGGTGAGCCTGCCCGCGTCGGCCAGGCGGGCCAGCTCGGCGAGGCCCTCGGAGTCCGGGCGCACCCACAGCCAGTGCCCGCCCAGCTCCTGGACGCCCGGGTCGGCGATGGACACGATCCGCGCGGGACCGCCCGCCAGCGGCAGCGACTCCTGGGCCACTCCCCCGCCGACGAAGTCGAGCACCGCGTCGACGCCCTCCGGGGCCAGGTCCCGGACGCGGTCGACGAGGCCGTCCCCGTAGACCACGGGCTCGGCGCCCAGGGAGCGCAGGAAGTCGTGGTTGCGCTCGCTGGCGGTGCCGATGACGCGTGCGCCTCGGGCGACGGCGATCTGGACGCCGAACGCTCCGACACCGCCCGCCGCGGCGTGGACGAGCACCGTGTCACCGGAGCTGACCCCCGCCCGTTCGAGGGACTGGAGGGCGGTGAGGCCCGCCAGCGGGACGCCGGCGGTCTCCTGCCAGCTCAGCGACTCCGGCTTGGGCGCGAGCATGCGCACGCTGGCCGACACCAGTTCGGCGTAGGTTCCGTTCTTGGCCCAGTCCTTGCGGGCGTAGCCGTAGACCTCGTCGCCGACCTCGTACTCGTGCGCGTCGGGTCCGACCGCCTCGACGACACCGGCGACGTCCCAACCGGGGATGAGCGGGAAGTCCGCCTCGATGAGGGCGTCCAGGCCGCCCGCCGCGAGCTTCCAGTCCACGGGGTTGACCCCTGCGGCCCGTACCCGGATGAGGACCTCGCTCGGGGCGACCTTCGGATCGGGAAGGTCCACCAGGGCGAGGTCGTCGGCCGATCCGTACTGCTGTAGTGCGATTGCCTTCATGCACACAACAGCGGTCACGGCCTGGAGTTCATTCCATACGGGAGGACACGGAGGGCCCGACGGGGCGTACCCGTCGGGCCCTCCGGGACGTGGCGTCAGCGCATGGCGGCGGCGAGGCGCTCGTCGTGCAGGCGCTCACCCCAGGAGGGGGCGAGCGGGGCCACCTGGCCCACGCGCCAGCGCAGCAGGAGGTCGGCCAGCTGGGGGTTGCGCGGCAGGGCGGGGCCGTGCAGGTAGGTGCCCAGCACCTGGCCCTGGTAGGCACCCTCGGTGCGGTCGTCGTTGCCGATGCCGCGCACCGTGGTGGACAGCGGCCGGGCCGAGGGGCCGATGGCCGTGCGGCCCTGGTGGTTCTCGAAGCCGGTGATCCGGCCCACGCCCAGGGCCGGGTCCACGTCCGCGACGATCTCGCCGACCGCGCGGGTCTGGCCGCGGCCGCTGCGGATGTCGATGATGCCCACGCCGGGAAGGGGGTTGGCCTCGTCGTCGCCGTAGGACTCCCCGATGATCTGGTACCCGGCGCACACCGCGAAGACGCAGGCGCCGCGGGCGGCGGCGCGGGCCAGGCCGCCGTCGGCGCGCAGGCGCTCGGCGGCCAGGATCTGCGGCCGGTCCTCGCCGCCGCCGAGCAGGTAGATGTCGCCCTGCTCGGGGACGGAGTCGCTGGAGTGGACGTGCACGATCTCGGTGGGGATGCCGCGCAGTTCGGCGCGGCGCTTGAGGATCAGGACGTTGCCCTGGTCCCCGTAGGTGCTCAGCAGGTCGGGGTAGATCCACACGATCCGCAGGGCGCTGGTGTTCGTCATGGGTTTCTCCCTACTGGACGCGGCCGTACGCCGTGCGGATCTGCTGGAACGCGGTGTAGTTGGCGATGAGGTCGACCTTGGTGATGTCGGGCTGGTCGGCCTTGAGGCGGCCCAGGACCTCGTCGACCCGGTCGGCCACCTCGAACCGCACGCCGTCGGTCTCCAGGCGCAGTGCGAGGTCGGTGCGGCGCTCGCCCATGATGAACACGCGGCGCCCGCGCAGGACGGTGTAGTCCACGTCCCACAGCCAGGAGGTGTCCTTGCCGTCGGGGACCTGCGCGTTGACCGAGAGGATCACCGGGGTGCGGGGCGGGTCCAGGACGGCGAAGGACTCCAGCCATCCGGCGGGGTTCTTGGAGAGCAGCAGCCGCACCTCGACGCCCATGGTCACCACGGAGGTGTAGCGGCCCGCGACGGAGGTGATCTCGCGCAGCCGCTCCACGGTGCGCTCGGGGTGGATGCCGTACCCGGCGGCGGTGGCGGCGGCGATCGCGGCGTTGGAGCGGTTGGCGTCACCGGGCAGGTTCAGCCGCAGCTTGATGCTCTGCCCCTCCGGGGTGACGAGGGAGTCGGAGGCGTTGTCCACCGCCCAGGTGGTCGAGGGGCGGGCCAGTCCGCACTCGGGGCAGGCCCAGTACGGGTCCACGTCGCGCTTGAGGTGGCCGCCGCACTCGGGGCAGCACCAGGAGTCCTCCTTCCAGCGCTGTCCCGCGGACACCCAGGTGGCGTTGGGCGCGCCCAGGCCCGCCCAGGCCACGAGCGGGTCGTCGGCGTTGGCGATGACGTGGGCGTTGCTCTTGCCCAGCGCGAGGCGCCACTTCTTGGCGAGCAGGTTGATCTCGGAGGCGCGGTCCATCTGGTCGCGGCTGAGGTTCATCAGCACCACGAACGCGGGCTGCGTGGCGAGCAGCACCTGCGGGAGGTACTTCTCGTCCACCTCCAGCACGCCGTTGACGGCGGACTGGTTGTCCGACAGCGCCGTGATGTGCCCGGTGGGCATGTTCGCGCCGTGCTCGTTGGTGGCCACGTCGCCGAACTCGCGCAGGGCGTGCGAGATGAGCCTGGTGGTGGTGGTCTTGCCGTTGGTGGCGCTGACCAGGGTGAGCCTGCGGCCCCGGGCGAGCTTGGCGAGCAGGTCGGGTTCGACCTTGAGCGCCACCCGGCCGCCGATGACGGAGCCGTCTCCGCGTCCGGTGGCACGGGACAGGCTGGCCGCGCTCCTTCCCAGAACCGATGCCAGTTGGGCGCGCAGGGGAAGCTCGCTCATCTACTCTCCAGTAAGTGCTGGACCGCCCGCGCCGTTCGCTCCTGGGAGGCGGCGGGCGGTGTGTCGGGCCAAGCCTAGTGTCCACCCGGGGTCAGACCCGCCAGTCCAACCTCTCGGGCGGCGGTCCCAGGTTGGGCGGCACCCCTTCGTCGACGGCCCCCGGCGGCGCGGGAGACCCGTCCGCGGCGGCGGCGCCGTCGGGTGTGTCGGTCGGGGCGCTGGGATCCGCGCTCGGAACGCGGGGGCGGCCGCCCCCGGTACCGCGTCCCCTCGCGGCTCCGGCCGCGGCGCCACCGTCTCCAACGCCCGGTGTGTTACCGGTGTTCCGGGAGTCGTCCACCGTGGCGAGTGTGGCTGTGGACAGGGTGAGGATACCCGGGTTGGTGTCGGCCAGGACGGGACCGTCGGCGGTCAGGACCACGGCGGCCGTGGCGGGGAGTCCGCGCAGCGACTCGGCGTCCAGGCCGCAGGGGCGGCCGGGGGCCGTGCCGTCGCCCCCGGCAGCGGCGGACCCACCGGTACCGGCCTCCTGGACGGTGGCCCTCCCCCAGGCGGTGGCGGATCTCACATGGCGGACGAGGTCGAGGGGAGCGATCGCCGCCGCGGCGTTGCGGATCACCGCGCCGGACTCGGTGTGCGGGGAGGGGAAGAACCGGTCGTCGGCCTCCACCTCGGCGTCGGGGTCCTCCGGCTCGCCCGTGGCCGCGCCGCCCACGGCCTCGCCGACCGCCTCGGTGAGGCGGTGCACCCGCAGTCCGCCGGGATCGTGCCCGGCTGCACCGGGCGCCGCGGCCACGGCGCGCCCGACGGCCTCCGCCGAGTCCCCGTCCTGGCGCATCACCACCGGCAGGCAGGCGGGGTCGGCGAACCGGGCGAGCGCGGCGGGGGCGGCCGTGCGGAACATCAGGACGACCTCCACACCGCCGTCGGCGGCCGCGGTGAGGACCTGGTCGATCTCCCCCTCGGGGAGGGAGTCGGCGCCGCAGACCACGACGGTGCGGGTCCGGTCCGGGCGCACGCGGGGGCGTCTGCCGTCCGCGTTCCTGGGCTCGGGCGCCTCCAGCAGCTCGCTGAGCGCGGACACGGCGTAGGTGCCGTAGACGCGCGCGGCGGTCTCACCGGAGGCCCGGTCGGTGGAGATGATCTTGACCTGCGCGTAGTCGTTGTCGTCCGCTCGGGTGCCGACGGCCTCGAAGGGGCTGAGGCGGCGCTCCAGCTCCCAGGCCCGCTCCCCGATGTGCGGCCCGTCGGCGCAGCGCTCGCGCACCCGGGCCCGCTGCCCCGGGGTGAGCAGGGCGAGCGCGGGGTCGTCCTCGGCGGCGTCCTCCTCAGGGGTGAGCAGGGCGCGCAGGCCGCCGATGAGTTCGGCGATCCCGGCGTGCGGCCCCAGGACCTCCAGCAGGCGGAGCAGGAGGGTCTCGTCGGCGTCGGCCTCCGCGGTGCCGCCGGAGGCGGACGCGACCGCGGAGAGGACGCGCGCGCGCTGGCCCGCGTCCAGGTTGGTGCCCAGGGTCATCCGGGGCAGGTCGGCGGGGAGCACCCACCGGCGCGGGGCGACGGCGCAGCGGCGGGCCAGCCGGACGAGTTCGCGGGCCACGGAGTGTCCGGTGAGGTCGACCACGGTGAGGTCGCCGCCCTCGCGCAGCCGGGAGACGCCGACGGTGGCGAGCAGCGCCGACCATCCGGCGTCGTCCCCGCCCACCACGACGACGGTGCCCCTGTCGGCGGGGACGGTCACCCCGTACCAGAGCGGCTGGGCCCCG